>CAMOFU010000150.1 GCA_946613705.1 uncultured Clostridia bacterium | reverse complement strand
GATAGAGGTGTTCGTATTCGAGATGGTGAAGCTGAACAAGCAGAGCAAAAAATAAAAATAAAAATAAAAATAAAACGGCTGCTTAGTGAAAAAACCGCAGGCAGATCGTGACCAAAAACCAAAAAAAGAAAACAAAAAAACAAAACATCAAAACATAAAAGCCTGCATAAATGTACGATCCGGAGCGCGTCAAAGCCCGCCTTCTGCACAATATCGGGCGCGACGGCATTGCGCTGTCGCCGCTGCGACCGACGGCATTGCGCTGTCGCCGCTGCGACCGACGCTGTGCTGGTTGACAAAATAACACTAAAGAGGTATAATATATTGCAGTATAGTGACCGACCGTGTATCGGTCGGACAGGAGGTTTGCAGAATATGCTGAAAATAAAGGATCTGAGCTGGAGCCTCGGCACGGGTGAGGAGATACTTAAAAATGTCTCGCTCGATATCCCCGAGGGCAAGCTCACGGTAGTAACAGGTCCCAACGGCGGCGGAAAGACTTCGCTCGCCAAGCTGATCGCGGGGCTGGAGAAGCCCGTCGGCGGCAGTATCGAGCTTGACGGGGAGGACATAACCGACTGGGATATCACGACCCGCTCGAGGGCGGGCATAGGCTATGCGTTCCAGCAGCCCGTCAGATTCAAGGGACTGAACGTGCGCGATCTGCTCGAGCTCTCTGCACAGCGCAGTCTCGACGACAGAGAGATCTGTGCGGTGCTCGGTAAGGTGGGGCTGTGCGCGAACGAGTATGTAGACCGTAATATCGACGCTTCGCTCTCGGGCGGAGAGGCAAAGAGAATAGAGATCGCCTCGGTGCTTGCCAAGAAGGACGCACGGGTGCTGGTGTTCGATGAGCCCGAGGCAGGCATAGACCTGTGGAGCTTTTCGAGCCTGATAGAGGCATTTGAGCGCTTAAAGACGACTGAGAAGAAATCGCTGCTCATCATCTCCCATCAGGAGAGGATACTCGAGATATCCGATCACATCGCGGTGATAGCGAACGGCTCGGTGCGCAGGGCAGGAACGAGGGACGAGATACTCGGCGAGCTGCTGGGTGAAGAAAAGACAGAGCGCTGCCCGCTCGGCAAGGATAAGGAGGATGCAATCAGCAATGCAGAAGCTTGATAAGACTACGGAAGAGCTGCTCGGCATCGTATCCGACTGGAGCGGCAGATTCAACGGCGCATACAATATCCGTTCCAACGGAGAGTGTGCGGGAAGGCAGTCCTCGGAGAACATACTGATAGAGAACAAGGAGGGCGACCCCGGGCTGGTGATACACATAAAGCCCCATACAAAGGGAGAGACGGTGTATATCCCCGCCTGTGTTACCAAGGGCGGGATAAACGATCTGGTATACAATGATTTCTATGTAGGCGAGGGTGCCGATGTTGTGATCGTAGCGGGCTGCGGAGTACACACGGCAGACGGCCACGATGTAAGGCACCACGGCATACACAGGTTCATACTTGCCAAGGGCTCGAAGGTGCTGTACAAGGAGAAGCATATCGGCACGGGTGCGGGCGGCGGCGCAAAGCGGATAGACCCCGTTACCGAGATAGAGCAGGGCGAGGACAGCTATCTTGAAATGGATACGATACAGATCGGCGGAGTTGACAGCACCTACCGCAAGACCTCGGGCAAGCTCGGGAAGGGTGCAAGGCTGGTCATAAAGGAGCGCATAATGACGGACGGAGAGCAGACTGCGAATACCGATTTCTCGGTCGAGCTCAACGGCGAGGATTCGGGCGCGGATATCGTGTCAAGGTCGGTCGCAAAGGGTAATTCGTATCAGGAATATCACTCCAAGATAAGCGGCAATGCAAGGTGCAAGGGCCATTCGGAGTGCGATGCGATACTTGCGGATAACGGCAAGGTCAACGCGGCACCCGAGCTTTTCGCGGGCGACCTCGATGCCGAGCTGATCCATGAAGCGGCTATCGGCAAGATCGCGGGCGAGCAGATAATCAAGCTGCAAACACTCGGCCTGACCGAGGAGGAAGCCGAGAAGAAGATCATAGAAGGCTTCCTGCGAGGATAATAAATAATAAATAATAATAACAAAAGCTTCACACGGTTCAATGCCGCGTGAAGCTTTTGTTATTCGTGATATTTTCTGTCGAGGCTGCGGAACTGCACGGCCTGAGCAATATGCTTTTCGGTAAGCACATCGCTTGCCTCCATATCGGCGCAGGTCCTTGCCACCTTCAATATACGGTCGTATGCTCTTGCCGAGAGACCGAGCCTGTCGAATACGTTTTTCAGAGTCTGCTCCGCCTTATCGGTCATCGGGCAGACATCGCGGATAATATCGCTGGTGATGCGCGCGTTGCAGGTGATGCCTGTGCCGCTGAACCGCTTTGTCTGAATATCCCGTGCCGCCTGAACGCGCTCCCGCACCGCCTCGGAGCTCTCCTCCTTGGCTTTTGAGGAAAGATCGGAAAACTCCACGGGTGCCACCTCAACGTGGATGTCGAACCTGTCGAGCAGCGGCCCCGAGACCTTGGAAAGATAGCTCTTTACCTGTCTGGGATTGCAGATGCATTTGCGGGTCGGGTGGCCGTAGTAGCCGCACGGGCAGGGGTTCATCGCAGCTATCAGCATAAACGAGCAGGGGTATGTCACGCTTCCCGAAACGCGCGAGATCGTGACCTGCCTGTCCTCGAGCGGCTGCCTGAGTATCTCGAGCGCCTGACGGGAAAACTCTGCAAGCTCATCGAGAAACAGCAGCCCGTTATGTGCAAGGCTTATCTCCCCGGGGCGCGGCACCGAGCCGCCGCCCGAGAGCCCTGCTGCCGAAACGGTATGGTGCGGCGAGCGGAACGGTCTTACGGTCACGAGCGGGTCGTCCTTATCGAGCAGCCCCGCCACCGAGTGGATATTGGTCGTTTCGATAGACTCCTCAAAGGTCATCTTAGGCAATATCGAGGGCATACGCTTTGCCAGCATCGACTTGCCCGACCCCGGGGCACCGATCATAAGGGCATTGTGCCCTCCTGCCGCCGCGATCTCCAGAGCCTTCTTGGCATTCTGCTGACCTCTCACGTCTGCAAAGTCGAGCGTGCCGAAATAATCGGGCTCGCCTATCCGTGCCGCCTGAGCGGGCAGCATGACCGCCTTGCCCGAGAAGTGCAGTGTGAGCTGTGCCACGCTCTCGACACCGTAGACCTTGATCCCCTCGATCACAGCTGCCTCGCGCGCGTTCTCGAAGGGGACGTATATCTCCTCCAGCCCCAGCTCACGCGCAAGTATCGTCATCGGCAGCACACCCGTCACGGGACGTATCTCTCCCGAGAGCGACACCTCGCCTATGAATGCTGCGTGCTCGGTCTGCTGTTCGCGGCAGAAGCCCATAACGGTAAGCAGCGCGGCGGTTATCGCCAGATCGTGTACCGAGCCCGACTTCTTCTTGTCTGCGGGAGCCAGGTTTATCATTATCTTCTGATTCGGAAAGCTGATGGACGACGAGCGCAGTGCGGAGCGTATCCTCTCGCGGCTCTCGCGCACGGCGATATCCGCCAGCCCGACCACGTCGAAGCTCTGCATTCCGCGGCTTGCCTCTATCTCCACCTCGACAGGGAATGCGTTCAGCCCCATCAGCCCGAGGCTGTTGATCTTAGCAAACATAATGCAGTGTTCCTTTCAAAGAGGGTCAGATATAGGTATTAAGAAAGTTGAGCACGTCCTGATAGACTTCTTCCTTGTTCAGTTCGTTGATAAGCTCGTGGCGGGCACCCTCATAAATACGTATCGAGGCTGCGGCACTGTAGGAGATAAGCTTGTTGAACACCTTTTTCACGCCCTCGCCGTAGGCCCCGACAGGGTCGGCATCGCCTGTGATGAGCAGTATCGGCAGGTCCTTGCGGATAGTGGAGAACCACTTCTCCTGACTTACGAACCAGAGCAGCTTGCCGAGATTCTCAAAGCCGTTGAGTGTAAATACAAAGCCGCAGAGGTCGTCCTCGATATAAGCATCGACAACACTGTCGTCACGGGACAGCCAGTCAAAATCTGTCCTCTTGTCCGCGATCTTCTTGTTATATGAGCCGAAGGTCGCCTTATTGAGCGTTTCGCTGCGGTAGGTATCATCATGACGGTGCTTCGCGGCATCAACTGCAAGCAGCATCGCCTCGCCGCCCTTCAGCGGGCCTGCGGTGCCGCAGTAGACAGCGCCCGTGAGCTCGGAGCCGAACCATGTGGTATACGCTCTTGACAGGAAGGAGCCCATGCTGTGACCGAACAGAAAATACGGCACCTCGGGGTAGGACTTCTTCATCAGCTTAGTGAGCGTGTGCATATCCTTTACGACATTTTCCCAGCCGTTTTCGGGAGAGAAATATCCCAGCTCCGAGGGGTCGTTCACGCTGCCGCCGTGTCCCAGATGGTCGTTGGCGCATACGAGAAAGCCGTGCTCGGTAAGGAACTCTGCAAATTCCGAATATCTTCTTGCATACTCGCACATACCGTGTGCGATCTGCACTATCCCGATCGGGTCGCCCTCGGGGAACCAGACATGGTATCTGATATCATGCACACCGTCGCGGCTCTTGAATTTAGATGTTATCATAGTAGACATAATGGCACTTCCTTCTTTATAGTCGGCACAAGGCTATGCTCTCTCGCCGATCGGAACATATTTCTTCTCGCCCTTGATAGCCTTGTAAGCGGGACGGATTATGCGCTTGCCCGTAACGAGCTCCTCGAATCGGTGAGCGCTCCAGCCTGCCATACGCGACACTGCGAACAGCGGTGTGAACAGGTCCGAGGGGATACCCAGCATTCTGTAGACCAGACCCGAGTACATATCGACGTTTGCGCACATCGTCTTGTCGTCTTTCTTTATCTCCTTGAACAGTGCGGGAGTGAGCCTTTCTATCGTTTCGAGCAGCGCGAACTCCTTCTCATACTCGGTGCCTGCTGCGAGCTTCTTGGCATTTTCCTTTAGGATAACAGCTCTCGGGTCGGACAGGGTATAGACCGCGTGACCCATTCCGTAGATAAGACCCGAGCCGTCGTTCTCTTCCTTGCGGAGTATCTTTCGCAGGAACTCTGCGACCTCCTCCTCATCGTCCCAGTTATGTACGCCCTTCTTCACGCACTCCTGCATCTGCGAGACCTTTGCGTTCGCGCCGCCGTGACGCGGACCCTTCAGCGCACCGATAGCGGCAGAGTATGCCGAATACGGGTCTGTTCCCGAGGACGTGAGCACACGGCAGGAGAAGGTGGAGTTGTTTCCGCCGCCGTGCTCTGCGTGCAGCATCAGCATAACGTCGAGCAGCTTTGCCTCCTCGTCGGTGAATGTGCGGTCGGGGCGGAGCGCAGAAAGTATCATCTCCGCAGTCGAATGCGAGGGTATGAGCGGGTGCATTATCATCGACTTGTTGTTATACACTCTCTGCTTCACCTGATAGGCAGACACCATTATATTGGGCAGCCTGCTGATTATCGAGATAGCGGTCGCCATTTCCTTTGCGGGCGAGCGGTCCTCGGGGCTGTCGTCATAGGAATAGAGAGCCAGCACCGAGCGCCCCATCTCATTCATGATATCGGGCGAGGGAGCCTTGAGTATCATATCCTCAAAGAAGTTCGGCGGCAGCTCGCGGTTCTCCGACATTATCTCCGAGAAGGCATCGAGCTCTGCGCGGGTGGGCAGCTCGCCCAGCAGCAGCAGATACACGACCTCCTCATATCCGAAGCGGTTTTCCTTTTCGGCATTCGCTACAATGTCGTTTATATTATATCCGCGATAGATGAGCTGACCCTCGATAGGCGACTTTTCGCCCTCGTTTATAACATAGCCGTGAACGTTGCATATATTGGTAAGTCCCGCGATAACTCCTGTGCCGTCGGCATTTCTCAGCCCCCGCTTGACAACGTACTTGTCATAGAGCTTGGGGTCGATCGCATTATTCTCTACAAACTGCTGATAGAGCATATCTCTTGCGGTATTGTTTTTCATTTTTCTGCACTCCCTGTTTATGAAGTTTCGGTCTTTTTTACAAAACTATTTCTTATTATTTTAACATATTTCCCCCATAATGTCAAGCACCACGTTCACGGTCGCGGCAGCGGCCGCGCGCAATGCCGCCTATTGAAAAATAGTATAGTAGGATA
>CAMOFU010000149.1 GCA_946613705.1 uncultured Clostridia bacterium | reverse complement strand
GAAGCTTGCCGCCGATTTCAAGGTCAAGCTGAAAAGCAGCTACACCTACACAGGCTCGACGGTGCTGCCTGCAACTCAGGACAGCGATTTCTCGGTCAAGTACGGCGATACCGTGCTGAAAAGGAACAAGGACTACACGGTGCAGTACCTCAACAACATCAAGGTAGGGTACAAGACCGCAAAGCTCAGGCTGAAGGGCATTGGCGAGTATTCGGGGCAGGTGGATATCCCGTTCACCATCAAGCCCAAGCGCCTGAATATCAACCTGCTGACAAGCAAGAACGACGGCTTTACAGTCGGCTGGATAAACGACCCGAATGCGCTCGGTTTTCAGGTCAAGTATTCCACCGACCCGAACTTTGCCAAAAACGTTCACAGCCATACTGTCATCGGAAAAGATCAGGCGACGCTCAACAGCGTACCGACAGTCGGCGAGGTATGGTATGTCAAGGTAAGGGCATTCATATCTTCCGACGGAACAGTAAACGGAACCAGATACGGCGACTACAGCGATGTAAGAAAGATCAAGATACTGGACGGCATAAAGTCGGTGACGATACCTTACATCAGCTATACCTACAGCGGCAAGAAGATAACTCCCGCAGTTAAGGTAAAGGGCTACTCGGGCAGGTCATACTCTGCCGACAGCTATACGGTAAAATACACCGACAACGTAAATGTCGGCAAGGCAGGGATAACCGTAACGGGCAAGTCGCCGCTTTCGGGCAGCTACAGCAGATACTTCTTCGTTAAGCCCAAGCGCAATAAGATCACCTCGATCGTTTCCGTCAACGACGGCATAAAGCTCACCTGGGAACGCGATAATACAGCGCTCGGCTATCAGGTGCTCTACTCGACCGACAAGAACTTTGAAAAGAACGTTCACAGCACGACTATCACAAAGCTGTCGAAGACCTCGGTGGGGCTGATAAATGTTCCGAAGAAGGGTGAAACGTGGTATGTAAAGGTGCGCTCGTTCATCACAAAAACAGGTGTGATCGGCAGCACGCGTTACGGCAACTACTCTCCCGCCAAAAAGATCACAGTGCTGTACGACCCCGATCTGCAATATCTGCTGAGTGCAAAGGATATATTCAAAAAAGCGTGCGAGCTGCTGGGCTCGCCATACAACACCACCTACCCCACCAACAAGGGTACAAATGTTGTTCACAAGGATTATCCCCTGCTGCCCACAGCGCAGGCAAGGATCAAAGGCGTTGACTGCTCGGGACTTGTTTACTGGACGCTGAGGAACCTCGGTGTTTCGATCACAAGCCCGCAGAGCGTAGCGGAGCCGGGGAACTACTATACCGAGGACATGGGTATGCCCTGCCTGACCTACGAATGGTTCAGCGACACCAGAATGGTGCCCTTCACCGATCTCACGATGAAGGTCAACGGCTACCCCTCAAAGGGAGTCAAGCTGAAGCTCATCAGGGATCAGTTGACCAATTCCAGGACAGACTATTATCACGACGACTACGGCAACATGATACCTCCCGGCTCGATCGTACTGTGGAACAACCCGACGGGAATCAATCATATGTGGTTCTACATCGGATACGCAGAGGGCGGCAAGGAAGGCATAAAGAAGCTGCTCAAGGAAAAATACGGCATCACGGGTATACAGGATTCTGCGATCTACTACGACAAGAACGATGTTGACTACTGGAAGATAGAATCCGCAGGCCACGGCAAGGGCTGCATTCTCTCAAACGGTGTGCTCGAATGCCCCGCAAGGGCAGGCACCTGCGTATGGAGGATAACTGCCGACGCTCCCGAGGTCATAAAATAAAAATCTCAGCATAACAAAAGCACCGCGAAGACTCATACAGCCCGGCCTTCACGGTGCTTTATTTTTGCAAGTTATTTCAGTTCATTATAGGCTCTCAGCCATCAGTAATTCTCGGCATTGACCTCAAAGAACGACTGCGGGTGAGCGCAGACAGGGCAGATATCGGGAGCCTGTGTGCCAACTACTATGTGACCGCAGTTGCGGCATTCCCAGATCTTGACCTCGCTCTTCTTGAATACCTCCTGCATCTCGACATTTTTGAGCAGTGCGCGGTAACGCTCCTCGTGATGCTTCTCGATAGCACCAACTGCACGGAACTTTGCAGCCAGCTCGGGGAAGCCCTCGGCCTCGGCAGTCTTGGCAAAGTCCTCATACATATCGGTCCACTCGTAGTTCTCGCCGTCGGCAGCGGCTTCAAGGTTCTCAGCAGTCGAGCCGATACCGTTCAGCTCCTTGAACCAGAGCTTTGCGTGCTCCTTCTCGTTATCGGCAGTTTTGAGGAAGAGCGCAGCGATCTGCTCGAAACCTTCCTTCTTAGCCTTTGATGCAAAATATGTGTACTTATTTCTTGCCTGAGACTCGCCTGCGAATGCAGCTTGCAGATTCTTCTCGGTCTGGGTGCCTGCATAGGGATTGCCCTTAATCTCGGTCAGCTTATCGCCTTTAGCTCCGCACTTGGGACAGACTGCTGTCTCGGCACTCTCTGCCTCAAATATCTCACCGCAGATCTCACACTTGAATTTTGCCATATGTATTACCTCCTAAAATAGATTCACAGTTCAACTGTTATTATATTTTAACATATTTTGAGCCCGATGTCAACAGTTCATTGTTAATATTTGCAGAAAACAATAGAAAAGTGAGAGGAGTCACGATCATGAAGATCATCGAAAGAGACATAACCCGTGAAGAGCTTGACTATATCTGTGAGGATTTCAGACAGCTGGAGCTTGCCGAAGGGGTCCCGCCGCAGGAGAGCAGGAGATTTCAGTATACTCTTGAAGACGACGGCAGGCTCCTCGGCTATGTATCGGGCATAACAGAACACCGCTATTTTTACCTGACCGATCTTTGGATAGCGGAGCCGCTGCGCCGCCGCGGGCACGGCAGTAAGCTGCTGCGTATCATCGAAGACAGGGCCCGCAGCATAGGAATGCAGCACATCTATCTCTGGACAGCGGGCAAGGCGAATGAAGCGTTCTACGAGGCGAACGGTTACAGCTGCTTCACGGTGCTGGAGGGCAAATTCGGTGTGGAGGGCTACGATCAGTCGGGCTACAGGAAGAAGCTTTAAGGCAACACATAAGGCGGTATCCTCGGATCGGGATACCGCCTTGTTTTTGTATCAGTGTTGTCCACAGTCATCGGGAAGATAATCCCTCATGCTTGATATAGCTATCGCTATCGTGGAGGAATTATGCAGCAGCGCCGAGACTGTCGGAGTCAGCAGTCCGAATGCTCCGAGGAGCATCAGCGCGGAGTTGAAGCCTATGATCGTTCGGTAATTACGGTCGATGCGCTTTATCAGCTCGGCACTTATCCTGCGAAGGGTAAGCAGACAATAGAGATCGTCCGCCGAGATAGTGATATCCGCTATTTCGCGGGCTATGGCAGCGCCCGTGCTGATCGCAATACCTGCGTCCGACTCGGAAAGTGCAGGCGAATCGTTGACACCGTCTCCGATCATTATGACCCTTCTGCCCGCTGCGTGTTCGTCCTTGATGAACTGAGCTTTATCCTCGGGCAGCACCTCGTAATGAAGCTCATCGACACCGACCGCCGCCGCGACCGACTTAGCAGCACGCTTGCTGTCGCCCGTCATCATAACTATCCGCCCGACGCCGAGTTCCCGCAGCTGCGAGATGACATCACGCGACTCTGCCCTGAGCGGATCCTCTATACAGATGACCGCCGCAAGCTTTCCGCCGACCGCAAGGTACAGATGAGAATACTCGGGCGGGAGGGAGTCAAATTCCTTCCGATCCCTTTTAAGCACCCTGCATCCCTCGTCTTCAAACACGAAATGATAGCTTCCGATAACAGCCTTCTTGCCGTCGATAGTGCTGGATATCCCGTGCGCGACAACATATTCAACGGTCGAATGGCGCTCTTCATGGTCAAGCCCCCTCAGCCGAGCCTCCTCTACTACCGCATTAGCGATCGAGTGGGGATAATGCTCCTCAAGGCAGGCAGCAAGCCGCAGCACCTCGTTTTCGTCGTTCCCGCCGAACGGCACCACCTGCGCGACCCTCGGTGTGGAATGAGTAAGAGTACCCGTCTTATCAAAGACGATAGTATCAGCCTGTGACACAGCTTCAAGGAACTTCCCGCCCTTGACTGTGATGCCGTGAGTGCTGCACTCGCGCATAGCGCTGATAACAGCTATCGGTATCGCAAGCTTCAGGGCACAGGAAAAATCGACCATGAGTATCGACACAGCCTTTGTTGCATTTCTCGTGAGCAGATAGGTCAGCAGTGTGCCGCCGAGACAGTACGGCACGAGCTTGTCCGCAAGTGTCGAAGCCCTGTTCTCTGCCGTAGATCTGAGCTTTTCGGACTCCTCGATCATCTTTACTATACGGTCATACTTGCCCGAGCCCGAGGTCTTGTCTACGCGGACGATGCAGCTGCCGTCTTCAACGACTGTGCCTGCGTATACATAGCTGCCGCTGCTTTTATGCACGGGCAGGCTCTCACCCGTGAGCGAGCTTTGATTGACAGCAGCCTCGCCCGATATGACCACACCGTCGAGCGGTATCATACTGCCTGTGCGGACGACCACCTCGTCACCCACGCCGATCTCCCCGAGCGGCAGGAGTATATCACCGCTCTCCTTATGCAGCCAGACACGGTCAATACCGAGCGACATCACACTTGCAAGCTCATCTACGGATTTTTTTCGTGTCCAGTCCTCAAGCAGCTCGCCAAGCCCCAGCATGAACATCACCGATGATGCCGTTTTCTGGTCGCCCCTGATAAGAGATACTGTCACTGCGGCTGCATCGAGCACCGATACCTCGAGCCTGCCTCTTGCAAGTGCGGCAAGCCCCTCGCGGACATACTTCACCGCATTGATGACCGAAAGCGCAAGCCTCAGCGGAGCAGGCAGAAAAAGCTTTTTGACCGCCTGTCTTGCCAACGTGCCGATCAGCTTATCCTCAAATTCGCGGTCAAGCTCTCTCCCCGTATGCTCGGGTACCAGTGCGGCAAGCTTCTCATCATCATAGGTGAACCTCGCCAGCGCACTGATGACCTTGCTGCGGTCGCCGACGTATGAGATCGCCACATCGCCCGTTCTGTCAAACACCTTAGCATCAACGACAAACGGCTTCGAGCGCAGATAGTATTCGAGCATATCCGCCTGCCTCAGCGACATATCGGGGCGCATGATATGCACCCTGATACGCCCCCGACATTCAAACAGCACCGAGCACTTCATTCCGCTTTGCTCTCGTCTTCGATGATCTCGGCAGCCGCTTCCGATCTCTTTTTCAGATTGATCTCCTTAGCCTCTGCCACTATATCTCCGCAGTTCTCACGCACGCGGGTAACGTCTGTCATCACACTGTCCTTTGCTCTCATTGCAGCAGCAGCGGTATGTACATATACCTTCTTTGCGTCCTTGCTGCCAAGCAGCTTGAATCCTGCCGTGCCGAAGACCACTCCGCCGACGAATACTGCGATGTTTTTTACCATACTCATATTTAACATTCCTTTCCAAAATCAGATATTTATGGCATAACCGTGATATTCCTATCATTAATATAATACCACCTAAACACCTCAAAGTCAAGTAATCTATTGCTAACTTTTTTTTGAGATTGACTATTTTATTTGTGTATGCTATAATATAACAGCCAAAGCTTGCTAACGGAGGTAACAAAAATGGTAAAGGAACTGGTACACGACCCGATGCTGCTCTCAATGGTCTCCGAGGACGCAGCGGCAGACGATGAAGAAACAGCCCGAGACCTGCTTGACACGATAACCGCGCACAGTGATACCTGTGTGGGAATGGCGGCAAACATGATAGGCGTGCGCAAGCGGATCATCGTATTCTTTGACGGCAAGGGCTACACTCTTATGTTCAATCCCGAGATAATAAAGCGCGAACAGCCGTTCGAGACAAAAGAGGGCTGTCTCTCGCTGCTTGGCGGACCGCGGCAGGTCAGGCGCTGGAAAAAGATCAAGGTGCGCTGGCAGAATGAAAAGGCCGAGACCCGCATAAAGGTCTTCACTGATTTTACAGCGCAGATCATACAGCACGAGATCGACCATTGCAGCGGGATCCTTATCTGAATGCTGACATGAAGCAAGCCCCCCATCGGAATGGGGGGCTTTTCCGTTCAGGATAAGATCAGCGACTCAGATCAGTTATGACCCTGCTGCTTGTAGGAATCGATCATCTTCTTGACCATCTGACCGCCTACAGAGCC
>CAMOFU010000148.1 GCA_946613705.1 uncultured Clostridia bacterium | reverse complement strand
ACGAAAATCTGGACGGCGCATCTGATGCACAGGGGTCGTGCGGTGTTGCCTATATGTTTTTCATTTTCATTTTTCAAGTCATGATTTGCCTACGATTATTTTACACTAAGATCCATAGCAGCCTTGCTCCGAGCATGAACACTGAGGAAAATCATAAACCTGTAACCGTTTATTAATTGACTTGCATAAAAAAATGTTGTATAATAATTTTGAACGTCGAATTATTTCGTTTTATGTTATATTTTATATAGTATATTGTAAAGTATAATGCGAAAGGAGAACAACAGAATGAGTACCAAGAAAAGGAGACCGCACCCGCATGAGTCTGAGGAGGTACAGGCTGCTGTGGGAGCAAACGTCAAGGGCATAATAGCCGTTATGATAACTGCACTGGTCGTTATTATCATAGTTATGCTTTTTGCCAAGAGCCTTTTCGTGAGCACTGCCTCTACAGAAAAACAGACAGGCAAGCTTACAACTCCCCCGAACTATACCACGATCACCACGACCACTACAGAGCAGGTGACTACTACCAAGAAAAAGACCAAGAAGACCACTGCCGAGTCTGAGGAAGCTGACCCTTACGAGAACAAGGAGCTTGAAAGCGGTGCGACCGATATGGTCGTAAACGGTCCCGTATATCTGCACCCCGAGCCGAATTCCTCCTCTGCAAATCTGCTCGTTATCCCTGCGGGCGCTAACGTAAAGGCATATGCAGTTGTAAACGGCAACTGGATATATGTGGATTACAACGGTCAGAAGGGCTACGCATGGGGCAATTACTTCAACGGAACAAAGCCCACCGCGACCTCTGTTCCCTCGTGATATGCTTTGACAGATATGAGGATACGAATGCAGCGTCCCCGTTAAAACACGTTAATAATAAAATAAATAATAAATAAAAAAGAAGAAAGAATAAAGAATAAACAAGGTATCGCCTTTGGCGATGATATTTGATATCGTCCGCTTTGCGGACACCTTGTTTATTATTTCTTATTTATTCTTTCTTCTTTATTTTTAATTTTTTATTATTTCTCGTGCTGTTATCCTTTGTCTTTTTTTATCAGCTTTCGTATTGCCTCTACCGCGCAGTGTATCGCCCGTGAGGTGTCAAGGTTTTTGGTGTCGTCCTTGCCGGAGTATGTGCGTTCCATGTTCCAGATAGCAAGCATAACAGCGCCGCAGCGTACACCTCTCGCAAGCCCCACCGCATAGATAGCCGCACACTCCATTTCAGAGCAGAGACAGCCGAGGCGCTTGTAGCTCTCCCAGCGGTTTTTCAGCGTGTAGTATACGGGCGAGGTCTCGGGTGCCACCTGGCCGTAGAAGCTGTCCTTCGAGTGTGCTATCCCGACGTGGAAGCCGCACCCGACGGTATCCGCGGAAAGCTCCTCAGCGGAAAGGGCAAGTGCGCTCGTAACATCGAAATCCGCAGCCGCAGGGTAGCCCGACGGAAGGTACTCTCTGCTCGTTCCCTCGCCGCAGATCGCCGCCGATACCACGACCAGATCACCGCCGCGCACCTTGTCTGCGATGCCGCCTGCTGTTCCGACTCTGATGAAGGTATCCGCTCCGCACTTGATAAGCTCCTCCAGTGCTATAGCCGAGGAGGGTCCGCCGATGCCTGTAGAGCAGGCTGTGACCTTCTCGCCGTCAAGAGTTCCCGAGATCACAGTGTATTCGCGGTTCTGCGCTACCTGAACGGGATCTGTGAAATGCTTGGCGATCAGCGGTATCCGAGCAGGGTCGCCCGCAAGGATAACATATCTGCCCACCTCCTCGGGCAGTGTCCTGATATGGTACTGTCTGTCGCCGTCAAGTATACCCGCCATATTGCTCCTCCTTCTGTCTGTTCATCTCTATCCGACCCCTGATCGAGAACACAAGGCTGATCACCCCGAGAATGAACAGCGGTGTATCTATCACAAATATAATGATGACCTTTTTTCTGTAGCCGTCCTCCTCGGGAACATAGAACGAAGTCCCGCCCTCGGGGTCAATATACATCTCTACCTCTTTGCCGATCTCGAACTGCTTGTCGCTCTGCTCGAACTCACTGACGCAGGAATAGGTGATCCCCTTATACTCGAACTCATACACGGGAAAATAAACGGTATGAGTGGTGTGAGATTTGTGGGAACGGCGCTGCTCGGTGTTGTAGCTGACCACATGAGCCGTGACCTTTTCGGTGCAGCGGCTCTTCTTGTCAGCCTGATATGCTATCAGCCTGAACCCGTATATCAGGAATATGACCGAAGGGATAAGCATAAAGGCGCTGATAACAAACGATACCTTGTCGCCCCAGGCATATTTAATATTTGCTTTGGCCATATGCTGTCTCCTTGTTCATTGCCGATAGCTCGCTGTTTATTTGAATATATCGTCGTAGTTGGTATAGCTGTCCGAATTTTGGTACTGCTGCAATTCGTCCTCGACTGTCATCGGGCGGCTCTGCTGTCTTGCCTTTCTGCCCTGATGTATCGTATATATCAGTACGGCTGCCCCGCCTATGAAAATGGCAGCGCCCGCGCCCGCGAACACAAAGCCCAGCACCCACCCTGTGTTCTCGTCGGGAACATATATCTCGGTCGGGTCATCGGGGTTTATCTTTAAGGTCACCTGCTGACCCTCGGAATACTCGGGAGGGTCGGAGGCAACGCTGCTCTGCCGCTTGTATTTCTGACCGTTATACTCGTAAAAGAACACGGGCGAATAGGTATAGCTGCTGTGACCCTTGTCATGGGAAACGTGCTCCTTCATCTCGCTTACGACGCTTTGCACCTCAACGGTGCAGCGGGCCTTTGAGCCGAACTGACCCACCAGTACCACAGTGCCGCCTGCGCCGAAGCCCAGCCCGAAGAGTATCAGGAACACTGCCAGAAATATCCTTTCACGCGCAAAGGCGCGCACATATCTGCCGCTCATTTGTCTATCTTCATCGAGATGTCAAATGCCTTCACCGAATGTGTGAGCGCACCCATAGAGATTATGTCAACGCCTGTCTCGGCTATCGCCCTGATCGTCTCGTCTGTCACATTGCCCGATGCTTCGAGCTTTGCCCTGCCTGCTGTGAGCTTCACGGCCTCTGCCATATCCTCAACGCTCATGTTGTCGAGCATGATTATCTCTACTCCGAGCCCGAGCGCTTCCTCCAGCTCTTTGAGGCTGCCGACCTCGACCTCTATCTTTACGGTGTGACCCATTTTTTCTCTCAGTGCGGTCACAGCTCCTGTCATCGAGCCGTATGCATCAAGGTGTGTGTCCTTCAGCATAGCGCAGTCGGAGAGGTTGTAGCGGTGGTTGCGCCCTCCGCCGACGGTGACGGCATACTTTTGCAGAGCCCTCAGCCCGGGGAGGGTCTTTCTCGTATCGGCGACAGATGCCTTTGTACCCTCTGTCAGCTTCACGCATCTGTTCGTTGCCGTAGCTATGCCCGACATATGCTGTATCAGGTTCAGAGCCGTCCGCTCGCCCTTGAGAAGAGCCCTTGTATGGCAGGTGATCTTAGCGATGATATCGCCCTTTCTGACCTCCTCGCCGTCGCGGATAAATACCTCAAAGCTCGCTGTTTCGTCAAGCAGAGTGAACACTCTCAGTGCAATGTCTATCCCGCAGAGCACACCGCTGTCCTTGGCGACATACCGTGCGGTCGATACAGCATCATCGTCTACCAGATAGTCGGTGGTCACATCTATATAATTGATATCCTCATTGAGCGCAGTCTTGATGATATCGTCGATCTGGAACTGCATCAGCCTCATATCTATTCTCCTTTACCGTCATTGTCGTCATTGTCGTCATCATCGTTGTCATTGCCCGTCCTGCTCCTGCCTGCGGCGGCATCGAGTATACCTCCCACGAACAGTGTCATAAACGCAGTCAGCGCAGTCATCAGCAGGGTGCCGCGCAGCTCACGGAAGTTGAAGATACCGAACAGAAGATAAATTATCATCGGCATGGACATACCGAAGGTATCGAAGTCGATCGTTTTGAACCTTGCGGGCTTTTCCTCCGTGCCGATCGTAAAGAACAGCTCCACACCGTAGGCGATGAACACAAACACCGCCATCAGCAGCAGCTTTACCGGCAGATTCGGTTCGAGCACGACGAGCAGTATCGCATAGAGCATATAGTAGCTCACCGCAAACAGTGTGAGCGTAGCTCTCTTTACAGCCATATTATTCATCAGTAGCCTGCTTCGTAGTCTATGTCAACGCTGCCGAATGCGATCTGATAAGCCTCGCCCAGCACGATGAATGCGACCGTAGCAAGGCTGCGTGCCTCGACATAATCGCGGTCGGGCTTGAAATTGCCGCGGTCGAGAAGCTGCTTTATCTCGATTATCCGCTCGTAGCCGTCCGCAAGCGCCTTGATATCGGGCATAACGAAATATGCCGACTGCATAATATGCCTGATCTCGGTGCGCAGTCCCGTCGGGATATGCTCGCCCTCAGTGTTGAGTGTGAAATTGTAGTCTATGAGCTCGCCGCTCTCGTTTTTGGCGCGCTGATTGATGTCACCCGCGGCTCTGCGTGAGAACACCAGCGCTTCGAGCAGTGAATTGCTTGCGAGCCTGTTGTTGCCGTGAACGCCCGTGCAGGAGCACTCTCCGCAGGCATAGAGCCTGTCTATCGTGGTGCGCGAGTAGATATCGACCTTTATCCCGCCCATAAGATAGTGCTGGCAGGGGAAGATCGGTATCGGCTGCTTGGTCATATCGTAGCCTGCTTCAAGCAGGTTTTTGTAGATCATCGGGAAGCGGTTGCGGATAAACTCGGGGTCCTTGTGCGTGATATCGAGATAGAATTCGTCCGAGCCTGTTTTCTTTGCCTCAAAGATGATAGAATGCGATACGACATCTCTCGGCGCAAGCTCCAGGCGCTTATCGTAGTTGTGCATGAATCTTTCGAGGTGACAGTTTTTAAGGTAAGCGCCCTCACCGCGCACAGCCTCGGAGATGAGGAAGCATTCGCGGGTATGGCGGTTGTTGAAGGCAGTCGGGTGGAACTGGATATAGCTCAGGTTCTTGATCTCGGCACCGAGCCTGTAGGCGGCCGCGATGCCGTCGCCCGTTGCAATGGCGGAGTTGGTGGTATACTCATACACTCTGCCTATGCCGCCTGTTGCGAAGATGCAGAAGCGGCAGTTGCAGGGGATATACCCGCCGTCCTTCAGCACCAGCAGCGAGAAGCCTGTCTTTGTGCGGCGGATACGCACCATCAGCGCATTTTCCCAGATCTCGACATTTTCCTTCTGCTGAACGTTTTCGAGCAGGGTAGTCTCGATCTCATAACCTGTTGCGTCCTTGTGGTGGAAGATGCGGTGCATACCGTGCCCGCCCTCGAGGGTGCGGTGGTAGTCGCCGTTCGGCAGCTTATCAAAGTCGCAGCCCAGCTCGATGAGCCTTGCTATATCTATTTTAGCCTCAGTTACGAGTACCTCGGTCGAAACGGGGTCGTTCTCATAGCCGCCTGCAATAAATGTATCGTGCTTATGCAGCTCGGGAGAATCCTCGGGGCTGTTGTATACACCTGCGATACCGCCCTGCGCGAGAGAGGAGTTGCAGAGAGTAAGCTCCCGCTTTGAGAGCACAAGCACCTTCAGCGTCGGGTCAAGGTTCAGAGCGCCGTACAGACCTGCAGCGCCGCAGCCGACAATGATAACATCGTAATTGTTCATAATAAGCTACCTCTTTTGCTGTGAAATAGTCGTTTGAGACAACATTGAGCAGGGCACAGTGTGCCGCAGAATAAATGCTCATTATCTATTATATCACAATGTGTCGGATTTTTCAATAACTATCAAAAAAAAAGTCGGTTTTTGACCGCAGAAAAAGCAAAGAGCCGACGGAGCGTTCCGTCGGCTCTGATAAAGCTTGCTGTGCTGAGATCACTCAAGAGCGGAATATGCGCCGTCCTTGATGACTACAGCCTTCGGTTCCTTGGAAACGGCACCCTCGGGGGTCCAGGTCATGCCTGTACCTGTCAGGCCGTCAAAGGTGAAGCCGTTGGAGATAGCAGCCTTGAGCTTGTCGCACATATCGGATGCGGACATATCGGCTGTGATGCCCTCCTGCTTGATGAGCTTGGCTATGATCTTTACGCAGTCATAAGCATCGGCAGCGAACTGGTTGGGGATCTCGTTGTTGTAAGCAGCCTTGTAGTCTGTTACGAACTTCTGTGTAGCCTCATCGGTCGCATCGGCAGCGAACGGTGTCAGCAGCATAACGCCCTCGGCAAGCTTGGTGTCGAAGTTCTCAACGCTGAGGATACCGTCAAGACCGTCGCAGCCGAAGAAGATAGGCGAATAATCAGCGCTCT
>CAMOFU010000147.1 GCA_946613705.1 uncultured Clostridia bacterium | reverse complement strand
GGGGACGGCTTCGTTCCAGATCTCCTTGGCGAGCCTGAACACCGCCCAGCCCTTCGGCCAGCCGACATACATCGTCGCGTGAGTGATGATCTCGGCGATCTCCTCTTTTGTTACTCCGTGAGCCTTTGCGTTCTGCAAATGGTAGCTGAGAGAGCTGTCGGTGATACCCGAAGCCATAAGCGACACGACCGTGATGATGCATCTTGTCTTTACGTCTATCGCCTGACCGTTCCACACCTCTCCGAACAGCACATCGTCGTTCAGGTGTGCGAACATCGGGGCGAACTCTCCAAGCTGATCTCTGCCTGCTGTCTGTACTATCTTTTCGCTCATATTATTACCTCCTCAGATCTTTCCTCCGAACACGGGGAAGAAGCTGTGCTCCCCGTAATCGGCTATGTGGTCTATAGCTGTCAGCGCCTTCATATCCTCGTCGCCGATGACAAAATCAACGTCCGCATTCGCTTTCATATGCTCGGGGTCTGCCGACTTCGGCAGCACGATCATGCCGAGCTGGATATCGAACCTGATACAGAGCTGCGGGACCGATACACCGTATTTTTCAGCCATTTCCGCGATGAGCGGGTTCTTCATCGCTTCACCGTGCGCAACAGGGGAGTATGCTTCTGTAACTATCCCCTTTTTTGTACAGTAGTCGATAAGCCCGATCGGTGAGTTCGAGATGTGGCAGAGTATCTGATCGACCATAGGCTTGATCTCGGCAGTCTCCCACAGGCTTTCGATATCGCCCTCGAGGAAGTTGGAAACTCCTATAGCGCGGAGCTTGCCCCCCCTGTAAGCGTCCTCGAGCGCCCGCCATGCCTCGCGGTTGCCCTCGATGAACCTGTCGTCCGACTGATTGACGAGATCCCACGGCTGGGGCGAATGTATTATCATCATGTCCAGATAGTCGAGCCCTGTTTTGAGCAGCGTCCCGTCAATGCCCTCGGCGGCGGAGCGGTAGTCCTTATGCTCGGCAGCGACCTTTGAGGTAACGAAGATCTCGCTGCGGGGTATACCGCTGCTGCGCACACCCTCGCCCACTCCGCGCTCGTTGCCGTATGCCTGAGCCGTGTCGATGTGACGGTATCCGAGCGACAGTGCGGCTTTAACGGCTGCCGACACCTCACTGTCGTCTATCAGCCATGTGCCGAGTGCCAGCTGCGGCACATGGACTCCGTTTGATAATGTAAGCTTCTTTTCAAGCATTCCGATCATCTCCTGTTGCAATTATAGTATTGTCAGATCTTCTGACTGCCTGTAGACCAGACGTGTTTCTCGTTTTTGGCGGCGGGCTTGTTCTGCGCCATCACACCTGCAAGCGGGTGCGGGACATACGGCTCTTCAAGGAAGCTTATCTCATCGGGCGTAAGCTCCGTATCCACTGCCCTGACAGCGCCCTCGATGTGTCTGAGCTTTGTAGCTCCGACCACGGGAGCCGTGACCTTGGTCAGCAGCCATGCAAGCGATATCTCTGTCATTGAAACACCGCGCTTCTCGGCAAGCTCTGCGACCCGCCTTATGATGACCTCGTCCTGCTCTCTTGTCGCATCATACTTGAACTTCGCGTAGGTGTCCTCCTCCGCACGCTTTGAGCTCTCCTCGGGCAGCCTTGCCAGCCTGCCGCTTGCAAGTGCGCTGTAGGGTGTCATAGCGATATTATCCTCCTCGCAGAGCATCGCCATCTCGCGCTCCTCCTCGCGGAAGATCAGATTGTAGTGCCCCTGAACGCTTATGAACCTTGCAAAGCCCTCCTTTTCCGCGAGCGCATTTGCCTTTGCAAGCTGCCAGGCATAGCAGTTGGATATCCCGATATACCTCGCCTTGCCTGCCTTTACTATCCTGTTCAGCCCGTCGAGTATATCGTATATCGGCGTGTTCCAGTCCCACATATGATAGATATACAGATCGACATAGTCCATGCCGAGGTTTTCAAGGCTCTTGTTTATCATTCTTTCGATATGCTGCTGACCCGTTATGCCTGCGCCTATCTCGTCGGGAGTCCTCGGCAGGAACTTCGTAGCCACAACGACCTCGCTGCGCTTTGCAAAGTCTCTCAGCGCCCTGCCCACATACTGCTCGCTCGTCCCCGACTGGTATGCTATGGCAGTATCGAAAAAGTTCACTCCGAGCTCCACCCCTCGCTTTATTATCTCACGCGAATGCTCCTCGTCGATCGTCCATGAATGCTGCCCGTTCCGAGCATCGCCGAAGCCCATGCAGCCCAAGCATATCCTTGAAACGTTCAGCTCCGAATCACCAAGTCTTGCGTATCTCATGATCTTTATTTACCTCCCAGCAGCTGCATAATGCAGGAATAAACTATCTCGTATAAGCTGTGCATCCTGAATTGTATCCCTGCCTCGCGCATCGCCGTGATCTGCTTTTCCGTAGCCACAGAGTACGGATACACTCCGAACAGGAACGGAAAGAACACGAATATAAAGCTCTCGCAGTCCGCATCGGGGAAGAACTTTTCCACACAGCGCCTTGCCGCGTCAAGCGACGCACCGTAGGCGACCTTGAATTCCGTCAGCCGCTCGGGGCGCGAGTTTTCCTCCATATCATAGTGGTTCATTGCAAGCAGCTTCAAAAGCTGTTCGTGATTCTCCAGCGAGTGAGCGAGGGTGTCCGCAAATGCCCCGACTGTCATCTCTTCGTTTGTGTCTGCGATCGCTTCGAGCTCCGCCGTCCAGTGCTCGTACTCCCGCTGCATCAGTGCTAAGAATATCTCTTCCTTGGTCTGAAAATAGTTGTAGATCGAAGTCCTTGTGAATGAGGTGACTGCGCCGATATCTCTCATTGTGATCTCCTTGAAGCTCATCGTCTGATAAAGCTTTTCACAGGCATTCACGATCTCCTCGCGCCTCGAAGCAGTCAGCTCGGGTGAACCCTTGGGCATGATCCTTCCTCCCTTGAATGTATTCTGACATAGTGTCATTACAGATATTATAACACTGTTCTGACACGGTGTCAACACCCTGAAAGCAGTTTTCGCATTTTCGGCATTCTGCACTGAGCTTTCGGTCCCGTATTGTTGATTTTACCGATAAAAAAACCGAGAGCAGCATTCAGCCGCCCTCGGGAAATGTGTTGCCTAAAACATTGATGCTGTTTCGGGGTCAAGACCTTCGGTAATGTCAACGTCATACTCCATGGCGATCTTCCTTGCCTTGTCGATAAGCTCATCGTCGCAGATCAGCAGCCCGAGGTCGCGCATTGTGTAGACATATTCCTCTGCAAAGGGAGCCGCCTCGTCATCGTCGTTTTCAAAGTCCTCGGTCACCATTTCAAGCTTCTTTCTGTAAAACGCTTCGGCACCTGCATAGTCATGGATACTTTTCAGGTGTTCTGCCATATACCCCAAACCATTCCAATACCCGATCCTGTAGCCCGGTCTGTCGGGGTATTTTTCCATAAGCTGCTTTGATTGCTCGAGCCTCTCCCTGTAGTAAGCATCGGAAGCCTCAGCCAGCCCGCGGTTATGGGAATCATTCGCCGCTTTGAGAATGCCGTGCAGGCATATCGCATCTTCATGCGGATCGCCGACCGACAGCGCAAGACGGCGCCTGCAGTGCCCGACTAATTCCCGATCTATCTCCTCCGCCCTTTCTTTTGTGATAAAGTCTTTGTAGCAGAACTCACTGAGCAGCTTGAGATACTCGTCATCATCTACCTTCTCATGCAGATAATGCTCGGCTTTCGGGCGAAGCTCGTTGAGCCTCTGAGTGTATACCTTATCGGTGTCTTCACCGTAGGGGAAATTTCTGATGCAGCCGCCATGTATTGACGTTGCCGATTCCCAAAGCTCATAGAAGCGTTCACTGTAAAAGGACTGTGACACCGTTATTGCTTCCTCCAGGCATTCCTTTGCCTCCGTTATCATAAAAAGATCTTTGTAGTAGATCCCTATAGTAGTAAGGTCCATACCGTACCTGTAGACGATATCCTCATTGCCGCTGTAGTCCTCGGCAAGCTTTCTGCCCTTCTGTCTCAGCTCCTCCATACAGGCTATGGCATCCTCAGGTTTGCCGTTTTCACAATAGATCTGAAAAGCATCTGTCATGGCTCGGCTGTAAAAGATATATCGGTTGCTGTCTTCGGGGCGTTCTTCAAACAAAGCCCTTCTGTATTGCACGCTTTCCCGCGCAAGCTCCTCTTCCTTTGCAGTGTTTCCGTTTCTGTTATAGGCGCGCATCGTTTTCTCCAGAGCATAGAAATAGCATTCAACTGTCTTGATATCATCGGGCTTGCGGTCGGATATGCGTCTGACCGTTTCAAGTATCTCCAATGACACCGCGACCTCCTCTTCGCTGCCTTTCTCGAAGGCCTCGAACCCTGCCCAAGAGGAAACATTGATATAGCTCTCCACATACTCCTCATTGTTCGGAAACAGGTTTATGAGCGCACCGCTGATCTTCAAGGCGCGGTAGTATTCCCGCCTTTTATAGAACGTATCTCTGAGCTCGTTCAGCCGCCCGATGAACGCATCGTCCCCGCTCACGGCCCTCAGCTGTGCCGAGCGCTTTCTGCCGCTGCTCCTTTGCAGCAGGTCTATGAAATAAACGAGCATATACTCGTCCATGTCCTCGGGGCATTCGGAGTAGATGTCAAAGCAGGCATCGGCAAGCTCGTTGAGTCCGTCCTCGCGGGTGATGCCGTAGGCGGTGTCTGTGGTTTCGAGCCATTCCCCGAAGGCGCGGTGGAAAAACGAAAGCCGCCCGTCCGTTTCGATGATGAACGACGAAAGCCCCGCGCGGAAGGCTTTAAGGTCTCTGTCGCGCCAGTCAAGAAGTGCTTTCAGGGTCGCCGCAGATATCGGCTCGGGGCTTGCAAGCATCATGCCGAGCGCGGGAGCGGCATCGCTTGTGTAGCTGCTCATTCTGCCCGCAAAGCTGCGGTCGAGAGTCTGCCTGAACAGCTCGCCTATACCGTCAGGCAGCCTGAAGCTGTCGGCATCAAAGCTCCCCGCGGCGATATCCGCAAGTATGCTGCTGCACATACACTCGGCATAGGTGAACATCAGGCTGCTCCTTTCGGTGAGCTGTGAGACTATCCTTTCGCGGACTGCGCTGTCTGCTATCGCATCGTGCAGACGGCTCTCGCAATAGGCTCTGATATCAGCATTGCCCTCGTCCGTAACGGTGTCGATATCTATTTCGGGGAAGCCTGCGAACCTTTCGGTGATCTCGGGGAGCCTGCGCGAGGTGATGATGAACCTGACGTATTTCCTGAGCGTATTGGCGCTTGACCTGATAAAGTCTGCAAGCCTGTCGCTGCGCATCTCGTCAAGCGCATCTACCACGATCACGAGCGAAGCCCTGCTGCCGTCGATATTGCAGCTTGAAAGCGGCTGTAGTATCAGCCTGTCAAACAGCTTGTCGCTGCCGATATCAAAGTCACCGCCGCCGAGCCTTTTGAGCACGAACGCTCTGTAGTCGGGCAGCCTGAGTGCAAGACGGTAGGCGATATTCGCTATGATAGAGTTTGCCGTGCTGTATTCCTCGTGTCGGCAGTCGCACGGGAAAGCAGCCGCCACAGCAGGGTCGCGCAGGCTGAGATGTGCCGAGAACATGGATTTTCCCGAGCCCGCCTTGCCGTAGATCATAAGAATGTTCTTCGCAGCTGCATCGTTTTCCCACTGCGATACCCTGTCGAACAGCCACTCCCTGCCGATAAGCTCCTTGTCGATCATTTCGTCGAACTTGGTCCAGTCGTCTATCTCGGGCAGCTGCAAGCAGCTGCGCAGCTGTCTTGCTTCATCGCTGTAGCGCTGCATCTCGTCGCTGCTCACAAGCTTTGCCAGCTCTGCCGCCTTGCTGCGGATATATTCATCGAAGGCTTCATCGCCCTGCTGCATCACAGCGGTATAGTCGCTCATGTCCGCCCACTGGTACTCGCTCACCCGTGAAGGCGGCGTGAAGGTGTCAGGCGATTCGAGCAGCACGGTCCTTATCATACCGTGCTTTGAAACAAGTGCGATCGAAAGCTCGTCCCTGCATACCGATTCCTCTCTTGCCGAATGCGAGGACAGGAACGCGATCACGCTCTCGCTGCTGAGTATCCCGTCGGTTATCCTTTCGCGCCAATGGCTGTAGGCAGTGATATTGTGTTCGTCTATCCAGACACTGATCCTGCCGCCGCTCTGAGCCTCGATCTCATCGGCAAGCCTTTTTACGACCGCGCCGTGTTTATCATGCCCGTAGCTGAAAAATATCTGCATGGCTTCATCCCTCCCTTCATTATTATAGCATACCGTGCCAAATAATTCAACCCCGGCGGTGCCCTAGCGCGGGCGGCGCAATTCCCTCGCCGACAACGGAGAGCGAACCGATCCC
>CAMOFU010000146.1 GCA_946613705.1 uncultured Clostridia bacterium | reverse complement strand
TTGAGTGTTTTTTCAGATACAAGAACAGTGTAAGGCATCAGTATTATAAGTAATCAAATTGCAAAGGAATGATAAAAATGAAGTACGATTTCAGTAATGTTGAAAAGAAGTGGCAGAAGTACTGGGAGGAGCATGAGACCTTCAAGACCGATGTCTGGGATTTCTCTAAGCCCAAGTTCTATGCTCTTGATATGTTCCCGTATCCTTCGGGAGTGGGTCTGCACGCAGGTCACCCCGAGGGCTATACCGCCACGGATATCGTTTCCCGTATGAAGCGTATGCAGGGGTATAATGTCCTTCATCCGATGGGCTACGATTCCTTCGGTCTGCCCGCCGAGCAGTATGCTGTCACCACGGGCAACCACCCGAACGGCTTCACTCAGAAGAATATCGAAACGTTCTCCAAGCAGCTCAGGGAGCTGGGCTTTGATTACGACTGGTCAAAAATGGTCGCTACATCTGACCCCAAGTTCTATAAGTGGACTCAGTGGATATTCAAGCAGCTCTATCTCGACGGCTATGCTAAGTATATCGATATGCCCGTAAACTGGTGCGAGGAGCTGGGCACCGTGCTCTCGAACGATGAGGTCATCGACGGCAAGTCCGAGCGCGGCGGCTATCCCGTAGTCAGAAAGAATATGAAGCAGTGGGTCATCAATCAGCCCGCCTTTGCAGAGAAGCTGCTCGAGGGGCTTGAAGAGGTAGACTGGCCCGAATCCACCAAGCAGATGCAGCGCAACTGGATAGGCAAATCTACCGGTGTGGAGGTCGAGTTCGAGATCGTGGGCGGAGGTAAGTTCTCTATATTCACTACCTGTATCGAGACTATCTACGGTATCACCTTCATGGTGCTTGCTCCCGACGGCGATATCACCGAGAGCCTGCTCGACAGAGTCGAGAACCGCGAAGAGGTGCAGGCATATATCGACGAGACCAAGAAGAAGAACGACATGGACCGCACCGAGCTCAACAAGACAAAATCCGGCTGCGAGCTCAAAGGCATTTCCTGTATAAATCCCGTAAACGGCAAGGAGGTCAGAGTGTTCATCGGCGACTTCGTGCTTGCCAGCTACGGCACGGGCGCTGTTATGGCTGTACCGAGCCACGACCAGAGAGACTTTGAGTATGCTGTCGCTCATAACATAGATATGATACAGGTCATTGACGGCAAGGACGGGCATATTGATGTGTCCGAGGCTGCTATGGAAAAGACCGAGTATCTCGGCAAGGGCTATAAGCTTATCAATTCCGAGGAGTTCACGGGCATGACAGTCGAGGAGGCTAAGGAGGCTATCACCGTCAAGCTCGAAAAAATGGGCGTAGCCAAGAGAACTGTTAACTACCATTTCCGTGAGTGGATATTCGCCCGCCAGCGTTACTGGGGCGAGCCCGTGCCGGTCGTTCACGGCGATGACGGCGAGATACACGTCCTCGACGACAGCGAGCTGCCGCTTATCCTTCCCGAGCTTGATGACTACAAGGGCAAGAACGGCAAGGCTCCTCTTGAAAATGCGACAGAGTGGAAGAAGTATGACCGTAACGGCATCAAGGGTACCCGCGAGACCTCAACGATGCCCGGAAGCGCAGGCTCAAGCTGGTATTACTTCAGATATATCGACCCCGATAACGATAAGGAGTTCGCCAACTACGAGCTGCTCAAGCACTGGATGCCTGTCGATCTTTACATAGGCGGCCCCGAGCACGCAGTCGGCCACCTGATATATTCGCGTATCTGGAACAGGTACCTGTTCGACAAGGGGCTTGCTCCGACCAAGGAGCCGTTCAAGAAGCTCGTTCATCAGGGTATGATCCTCGGCGAGAACGGTATCAAGATGGGCAAACGCTTCCCCGAGTTCGTTGTAAATCCCTCCGATATCGTCAAGAACTACGGTGCCGATACGCTCAGACTTTATGAAATGTTCATGGGCCCCCTCGAGGTCAGCAAGCCCTGGAGCCAGAGCGGTGTCGAGGGCGCTAAGAAGTTCCTCAACCGCGTCTGGAACTTCTTCACCGAGCCCTCGAATATAACCGAGGATAACGATAAGTCGCTTGCAAAGGTGTACAATCAGACAGTCAAAAAGGTCACCGATGATTTTGAGCAGCTTGCTTTCAATACCGCCATCGCACAAATGATGATCTTCGTAAATGCGCTGTATAAGAAGGAAAGCTGCCCGAGAGAATATGCCGAGGGCTTTATCAAGATGCTCTCCTGCATCACACCGCATATAGGTGAGGAGATCTGGAGCATTCTCGGTCACAGCGAAACGATCGCTTACGAGAGCTGGCCGACCTATGATGAGGCCGAGCTCGTGGAGGATACGATCGAGATAGTCGTTCAGGTCAACGGCAAGCTCAAGGCAAAGCTGAACGTTCCCGCCGATATCGGGCAGGAAGAGGCTGTCTCGCTCGCTAAGGCCGATGAAACGGTCGCCAAAGCGGTCGAGGGCAAGAATATAGTCAAGGAAATATATGTTAAGGGCAGACTTGTAAATATAGTTGCAAAATAATTGATGTATTTTGTCAATTTTCGTTATTTCATTTAAAGTTTTTTAAAAAAATTCTTGGAAATCCCTTGACATTTGCGGCTTGTTATAGTATAATGTTATCTGTAATCATATTGGCATAATATCAGTACGATGAATGACAGAGAAGCCCAAAGGGC
This sequence comes from uncultured Clostridia bacterium, assembly GCA_946613705.1. Lineage (GTDB taxonomy): Bacteria > Bacillota > Clostridia > Oscillospirales > Ruminococcaceae > FB2012. Next base: position 3,682 of record CAMOFU010000146.1, on the reverse strand, counting down.
TGCGGAACGTCTTTCGTTCAGAGTTTGCATTGGCAGACTGCCTTCACTATTCACCTGATGTCGTGCTGAGCCGATAGATTGCCTCTGTCAAAGGTGGCAAAGGGAGGGAAAGATCAATGGCAGAAATCCGTGTTGGTAAAAACGAGACTCTGGATACAGCTCTTAAAAGATTTAAGAGATCTTGCGCTAAGGACGGCGTTATCGCAGAGGTTCGTAAGAGAGAGCACTACGAAAAGCCTTCGGTACGTCGCAAGAAGAAGTCCGAAGCTGCTCGTAAGCGCAAATATTGATTATTGAAAAAAGGCGGGCATTTGTTTATGTCCGCTTTTTCTTTTAAGGAGAAAGCTATGTTTTTCAGACCGACATATGTGTTTGACAAGGTCGGCGAAGTAACGCCCGAGTTCCTGAAAAGGAAGCATATCCGCGGGCTGATACTCGATCTTGATAATACGCTTACCACGCATAACAATCCGGTACCGCCGCAGTCGAGCCTTGACTGGCTCGATACTATGAAGAGGGCGGGCATAAAGCTGATGATAGTTTCAAATAATCATCCGCCGAGGGTCACACCGTTTGCAGAGCAGCTGGGGCTTGAATTTGAAGCAGAGGGCAAAAAGCCGCTCACCTTCGGGTATACGCGCGCCATAAAGCGTATGGGGCTTGATAAGAGAAATGTTGCCGCAGTCGGAGATCAGATATTTACCGATGTGCTGGGCTCTAATCTGAAAGGGATAAGGTCGATATTCGTTTTCCCGATAGAGCCCGAAACAAGCCTGCCGTTTCGGTTCAAGAGAGCCTGCGAAAAGCCCTTTCTGCCAAAAAAGCCGAGGGGTGCAAAATGAGGGCGCGGTTCGGCCCCGCGGGCAATTCCGACAGCTTTTCGGCTAAGTACAGGTCTGCGCTCAAAGCTCCCGCTTACCTTGCCGAGATAGGGCTCGACCATTACGAGTATCAGTGCGGCAGGGGAGTGAGAGTCAGTGACGAGCTTGCAGCAGGGCTTCGCGCCGAAGCTGATAAGCACGGCATAACGCTTTCGCTGCACGCTCCCTATTTCATCTCGCTTTCGAGCGTTGAAAAGGAAAAGCGTGATAACAGCATCAGCTACATATTGCAGTCCTGTGATGCTGCCGACAGATTGGGAGCGGAGAGAATAGTTATCCACAGCGGCTCATGCGCAAAGCTCAGCCGCAGTGATGCACTCGAGCTTGCAAAGGATACGCTGCTGCGTGCCAGAGCAGAAGCAGTCGAGAGAGGCTACGGGCATATCGTGTTCTGCCCCGAGACTATGGGAAAGGTGAATCAGCTCGGCGATCTGCATGAGGTGCTTGAGCTCTGCCGCCTTGATGACAGTTTTCTGCCCTGCGTCGATTTCGGGCACCTCAATGCACGCGGGTTCGGCGAGATCAAGGGCAGGGCGGAGTATGAGAGGATACTCGATGATATCGGGAATATGCTCGGGAGCGACAGACTGAAACGGTTCCACAGCCACTTTTCAAAGATCATGTTTACCGTCCCTGGTGGGGAGAAAAAGCACCTCACCTTTGATGAGAACGAGGGCTTCGGCCCCGACTTTGAACCGCTTATGGAGCTTATTGCCAAGAAGCAGCTTGCACCTACCTTTATCTGTGAGAGCGCAGGCACACAGACCGAGGACGCACTCACAATGAAGAAATATTATTTGTCAGTCTTAGATGAGTCAGGGGGAACAGTCCTATGAAAAAAATACTTGTTATACACGGTCCGAACCTTAATCTGCTTGGAGAGCGTGAACCGGGCGTTTACGGCACCGATAACTTCGACAGCATCAACGATGAGATAACCGCGCTTGCACTGGAAAAGGGTATGCACTGCGAGATCTTCCAGTCCAACCATGAGGGCGAGATCATCGACGAGCTGCACCTTGCAAGGAAGTCCTTTGATGCGGTGATACTGAATGCGGGTGCTTATACCCATTACAGCTATGCGATAAGAGATGCTATCGCTGCTATCAGGATACCCGTGATCGAGGTCCACCTGAGCAATATCCATGCAAGGGATGAATTCAGGCACAAATCGGTCATCGCTCCCGTATGCGTTGGTCAGATCGCGGGCTTCGGCAAAAGAAGCTATTTTCTTGCAGTAGATGCACTTGAATATATTCTGGGAGATGATACGAATGAATGAATTTTCTCCGCTGTATATGCTGATGAGCGAGATCGGCACCTTTACCGACTGCGCGATCATCACCGATGATACCGACCGCCGCTATTTCACAGGCATGAAGTCCAGCGACGGCACGCTTGTGGTGTTCAGCGATGCGGCTTATCTCATTATAGATGCGCGCTATATCGAGAAAGCGCAGAAGACCGTCACAAGCTGTGAGGTGCTGCTGCAAAAGGCACTCTATAAGCAGATCAACGAGCTTATCGCAAAGCATGAGGCAGTTAAAGTCTCGGTCAACACGGCGAATACCACCGTTGAACGGCTGCACGCCCTCGCCGGCAAGATAAACTGCGAGATAGACGATTCCGATGAGCTTGCAGAAACTATCAGGTCGATAAGAGCCGTCAAGCGCGGCGAGGAGATAGAGTCTATGATAGCCGCCCAGCGTATCGCTGAGGACGGGTTTGCCCATATGCTCGATTATATAAGCGAGGGCAGGACCGAAAAGCAGATACAGCTTGAACTTGACTTCTATATGCTCTCCCACGGTGCCGAGGCTCTGTCCTTCGATACGATCGCGCTCACGGGCAGGAACACATCTATGCCCCACGGTGTCCCGGGTGAGAGCGCCGTTAAGAAGGGCGACTTCGTGCTGATGGACTTTGGCGCGATAGTGAACGGCTACCACAGCGATATGACAAGAACAGTATGCGTCGGCGAGCCGACCGATGAGATGAGAAGGGTTTACGGTATCGTACTCGAGGCGCAGCTTGCGGGTATTGCTGCCGTGAAAGAGGGCATCAAGGGCTGTGAGCTCGATGCCGTCGCAAGAAAGGTGATCGCCGATGCAGGCTACGGCGAGTATTTCGGCCACTCTCTCGGCCACGGGGTCGGAATGGATATCCACGAGACACCGTTCGCTTCACCGTCAAGCGCCGAGGTGCTTGCACCCGATATGGTCGTTACAGTGGAGCCCGGGATATATCTGCCCGATAAATTCGGCGTGCGCATCGAGGACTTTGTCGTAGTCCGCGAAGAGGGCTGCTTCAATATGACCAATGCACCCAAGGAGCTTATCATACTGTAGCTGCTTGAAGTGTAAATAAATTATTAATGAAAGCAAAAATACTATAAAAACACTTGCAAAATGTATTGAAATAAGGTAAAATATATGGTAAGGGTATTTCTGTACATTTGTGTGCATATATCACAGGGCATCTGCCCAATAAAATAATGGAGGTATAATATATGATAACTGCGGGTGATTTCAGAAACGGCGTAACTTTCGAGGAGGACGGCAACGTAATGCAGATCGTTGAGTTCCAGCACGTTAAGCCCGGTAAGGGCGCTGCATTCGTAAGAGCTAAGGTAAAGAACGTTATCTCAGGCTCCGTGGTTGAAAAGACCTACAATCCTACCGCAAAGTTCCCTACAGCTTTTGTTGAGAGAAAGGATATGGAGTATTCCTATAATGACGGCGATCTTTATTACTTTATGGATCCCGAGAGCTATGAGCTGGTTCCTGTAAATGCTTCCGAGC
>CAMOFU010000145.1 GCA_946613705.1 uncultured Clostridia bacterium | reverse complement strand
AGCAGATTGCGTGCAAAGGCGTTAGCCGGTGGTTGTGCGGTGTTGCCTATATTATTTTATTATTTTACCTTTATCGACTTCACTGCGCTGTAATTGCCGTATCTGGTATTGTTCTGCGCCGTGAAGGAGCGGACCTTGACATACCATGTCTCGCCCGAGGTCGGAACTCTCGAAAAGCCCTCCGAGGTATCGTTCAGATCGAAGGTCGTCCAGGAGTGAACGTCCTTTACAAAATTCTTATCCTTTGAATAAAGCACCTGATAGCCGCTCGCCTGCGGGTCCTTGTTCCAGTAGATGCGGAACAGTCCCGTTGTCGTGGTGATCTTGTTTATCGTCTGCTTTGCGGGCTTTACCACAAAGGTCTTCTTTATCAGTCCCTTTACGTTTGTGCCGCGCCCGACAACGGAGATCTCTGCCTTGCCGACCTTGACGTTATTGATGCATACCCAGCTGTACTCCGACTCGGGTATCACAGAGCCGTCCTTGAAGGTGAGCCTGAGCGCAGGCGTGATCGCCTTGCCCGTATAGGTATACGAAGCATACGGTATCGTCGCCTTCGCGTAGGACGTGCTTACGTCCAGCGGCTTCACCGTGAATCTCTTCACTGTCTTGCCGAGGTATTTGCCCTTGCCCGTAACGGTTATCGTCGCAGTGCCGACATTGATGTTATCCGAATAGGAAACGGTATAATCGGTATCCTTCACGAGCTTCACGCTGCCGTCCCTGACTGTCACGGTCGGCTTGATGCCGCGCCCGCGGTAGGTGTAGGAGGCATACGGGATAGTCACCTTGCAGTCCTCGATCGACGGCTGCACCGTGATCTTCACCGTCTTCTTCACGCTGCCCGAGGCCGCGGTTATCGTTGCGGTGCCCTTGCCGACAGCAGTGACCTTGCCGTACTTATCGACCGTCGCCACCGAGGTATCGGACGAGCTCCACTTTGCCTTATAGAGCAGACAGTCAGCCCAATCATACAGCTTTGCGGTCAGCTCCAGCGAGCAGCTGCCGCCCTTGACGAGCTTCGTCTTTCCCGAGACTGTCTTTATGGTGTGACCGCTCACATCGCCGCTGAGTATCTGTATCGGCACATATACGTCCTTCAGTGTGCCGCTCATCTTCGAGGAGCTGCCCTTCGACCACGAATACCTTGCGCACAGCGTATCGAAGCTTCCCAGCCCGACATACTGATAGTCGGGGTTTATCATCGAGGTATAGTGACCCGTTACGGCATTCTCGTTCTTGTTTACCCAGTCCTCCTTCTCGGAGTAGAACATCCACAGGCCGTTTCTCATATCCTCGCCCCAGCTTGCGATGCCCTCTGCATTTCCTCCGCTCAGGTCACCGACCTGCGCCGAGAAGCACCAGTCGCCGTTCGGCCGCTCATGCGAGAACTTCACGCTGCTCTCAGCAGCTCTCAGCCTTGCGGTCTGTTCAAGGTCATAGCTCCATTTGATCGGCACATAATCCGCCTTTGTGAGCCTGCGTGACGGGTCGCGCGGGTCCCACACGCCCTCAGTGCAGGCCTCCAGCCTGAACTGGTTCAGAAGATCCACAGCCTCCTGCTCATTGGCATAGAACGTCCCCTTTACGGCAACATTGACCGTTCCCTTCTTTGCCTCCTGCTCATACGCCTTGAGCAGCTTGGTATCCTTGCTGTATGCTGCCGTCCCGACTGCCGCACACACCGCTGCACACACAGCCGCCGCTGCCGCTGTCAGCCCTTTGAGCATACGCGCTCCGAATATTCCCATATTATCAGCTCCCCTTTTCTGTTTCTCAGTATACTTTATAATACTTTGTCATTCTGGTCTTGAACAGCCTGATGACTGCTCCCGCGACCGCAAGCCCTGCCATGACGATGGCAAAGGCAGCGATTATCCTGAATAATACCTTCATTAGCTTTCTCTCCGATCGTTTATCGTTTATTTTACTGTTATCGACTTAACAGCGCTGTAATTGCCGTAGCGGGTATTGTTGATCTCAAGGAACGAGCGCACCTTTACATACCATGTCTCGCCCGACTCGGGCACTCTCGAGAAATTCTCGCTGAGATCGTCGAGCGCCTTGGAGGAATAGCTGTGAACGTCCTTCTTGAAATCCTTGTCCTTGCTGTAGAGCACCTGATAGCCCGAAGCGCCCTCTGAAGCCCTTGTCCACCAGATCTTGAACGCACCCTTTGTGGACGAGATCACGGATATCTTGTTCTTTGCGGGCTTGATAACGAAGGGCTTCGAGAAGGTGCCGATAACGTTCTCGGTCACGCCCGTTACGCTTGCCCTGCTGTTGCCGAGCTTGATATTGTTATAGTATACCAGCGAATACTCCGATCTGGGTATCACCGTTCCGTCCTTGAAGGCGACCGTCACTGCGGGGCGGATATTCGTGCCCGTATAGCTGTAGGAGGCATAAGGTATGGTGACCTTGGCATAGGACGAGCTGAGGTTGAGCGGCTTTACCTTAAAGGTCCTTGTGACTATGCCCGAGAGCCTGCCGATGCCCTTTATGGTGATGATGCCCGTGCCGACATTCTCGTTATTGGTATAGGTGAGCGTATAATCTGTGCCCTTCACGAGCTTCTCCGAGCCGAGCTTGACTGTAACGGCGGGCCTTATCCCGCGCCCGCGGTAGGTGTAGCTCGAATAGGGGATAGAGATAGTACACTCCTCGATCGACGGATTGACCGTGACCTTGAACCTGATCGCATCATTTTCCGTAGAGGCGGTGATGTTCGTCCTGCCGCTTCTGACAGCCTTAACGTAGCCGAGCCTTGTTACCGTGGCGACCGAGCTGTCGGAGGAAGCCCACTGTGCATCGTAGAATATCACATCGGACTGCCAGGTGTTCTTCTTGCCGCCGTTCGTGAAATCGAACTCTGCCGTTGCCCTCATCTCAAAGGACGCAGAGCCGTTTGCGGGAATGGTCTTGCTGCCCGAAACAGCCTTTATCCTCACGTTGTCGAGCGCGTCCTCGGGTATCTGCACGGGAACTACCGCCTTCTGCACGGGCGATCCCTTTGAGCCGTCAAGATTCTTGTCCGAGCGGCCGTAGCGGATACAGAGCGCGGTGGAATAGCCCGTGGTATCCTTGGTCGTAAAGCAGCCGAAGCCGATATACCTGTTGGCGGGGTTTATCATCTGGGTGTAGTGGCCCGTGACCGTGCCCGCCTTCTGGTTCACCCAGTTCTCCTTCTCCTGAAGGAACTGCTCTATGCCGCTCTTGACCGAGCCCGTATTGTTCCATGCGATGCTCTCGGCCTGATAGCTGAACTCGGCACTGCTCTTCACCTCGGCAGTAAAGCAGCCGCCGCCGTTCGGGCGGGTATGACCGAAGGTGAACACTGCCTCTGCGGCACGCAGTCTTGCATATTTCTCAAGATCGGAGGAATACTGTGCAGGCACGAAGTCCGCAAGCGTGAGCTTCTTCGAGGGGTCGGCAGGGTTCGGCACCCCGTCGCGGCAGGCCTCGTAGCGTGCGGCATTGATCTTAGACAGTGCATCGTCCACACCTGCGATATAGCTCCCGCTGATGCCGACGGTCACACAGCCTGCCTTATCGGGCTGCACATAGTCCCTCATTATCACCGTATCCGCATCCAGCGCCGAGGCGGACACCGCAGCTGCCGCAGCTGCCGCAACAGCCGCCGCCGCACTCAGAAGCACCCTGCACAGCAGACTTTTTCTTCTTTTGTTTTCGGACATGATACTTCTCCTTCCATTTCAACAAATCTTTACCAAATACCAAATGCCAAATACAAACTATTAATATTATTATAACATAACCCCCCGCACTTTGCAACCGTTTTATTTATATTTTTGGCAGTGAAACAAATTATTTTTGATGCTGATAAAAAAATGTTTGCAAAACAGGGGAATATGTGTTATAATATAGAATAGTCGTTTCTTCGCGGACGGCAGAGCGCGTTCTGTCGTCGGGCGAGGCAGACAGACGCTCCGTTACCGCCGCAGAAACGGTATCGGCCACTTTATGATGCATGATGAGGTCCTGATATGTCGCAAGCTGTTGTAAATGGAAAAAAGAGCAGCTATAAAAGGCTGTTTTCAAATACTGTTATCTTCGCTGTCGGCTCGTTCAGCTCCAAGATACTGATCCTGCTGCTGGTAAAGGTCTACACCACCTATCTGTCCCGTGAGGAGATGGGCATAAACGACGTTATCACACAGATAGCCAACTGGCTTCAGCCCGTGGTAACGATGACGATAAGCGAGGCTGTGATACGCTTCGGTCTTGACAAGGCGTTTGACAAAAGGAAGGTCTTCACGATCGGCAATATGATCTGTCTGGCAGGCTTTGCCGTGCTGGGACTTATACTGCCGATAGTCACCGTATCGGGGATAGCGGACAAATACCTGAGCGGCTACTCGCTGCTGCTGTATGTGTATGTGGTCACCTCGAGCCTGAAGCTCGTGTATTCCACATTCGTGCGGGCGCTGGACAAGGTGAAGCTGTTCGCCGTGAACGGCATACTCACCACGCTGCTCACGCTTATAGGCACGGTGCTGTTCATAATCGTGTTCAAGATGGGCAACACGGGATATCTGCTGTCGATCATCATATCGGACGGGCTCTCGGTCGTGTTCCTTACCTTTGCGGCAAAGCTGTGGAGATATATCAGATTCTCTCCGCCCGACCGCGACCTGCTGCGCACGATGATGTATTACTCGATACCCCTTATCCCCGCGCAGCTGCTTTGGCTGATAACAAACAGCTCGGACTCGTTCATGACCACCCATTATATGGGCTCGGCATCTACGGGCGTGCTCTCGGCATCGTATAAGATACCGAACCTTGTGGCGACCGTTTACTTCACCTTCGGGCAGGCATGGAATATGTCCGCGATAATCGAGGACGATTCGGACGACCGCAGCGAGTTCTATACCAATGTTTTTGAGTTCAACCAATGCCTGCTGTATATCATCGCGGCAGGGTGCCTGATGATCGTGCGGCCGCTGACGAGCATCTGGCTCGGGGCCGAGTTCCAGGATTCGGCGCTGTATTCGCCGCTGCTGATCTTCTCGTCGGTGTTCTCCTGCTTCGTCACCTTTCTGGGGTCTATCTACCTTACCTCAAAGCGGACGATGCGCTCGCTGGCTACGAGCCTTGTCTCGGGAATAATAAACATCGGGCTGAATATAATACTGATACCGCGGATAGGTCTTTACGGTCCCGCGATATCAACGGTGATGGCATATCTGGTGGTATTCATCATCCGCGCCTATGACTCGAAAAAGATCGTCCCCTTCGACCTGAAGGTCGGCAAGATCGCGGCAAACGTCGGCATACTGTTTGCAATGGTCATCATCAACATGGACAGTGTGATCGTGAGTCACGAAAAAGCGCTCTGGCTGCTGCCCGCCCTGTTCGCGGTGGTGCTGCTGATGAACTACAAGCCGATCTGGGCAGCCGCCTCAAGGATACTGCCGCAGAGATATGTAAGTATCATCAAGCGGCTCGGCATCTACAGGATACTTCTGTTATCCGCGCTCGTGATCGGGCTGTGCATCATCGGCTTGAAGACTAACGGCTGGGGCTTCTACTTCATCGGCGGTGTCATACTGTCGCAGGGTATGCTGCTGAAAAAGCCGCTGCTCGGGTATTTCGGCTGGGCGGTGACGGTCATCACGGCATGGCAGGCAAAAAATGCGGGGGCTGCATTTTTCATCGGGTTCGTCTGCGCACTGCTGCTCACCTGTGTACTGCGCAGAAAGCTCGACCTTGCGGTGACTGTGATATTTGCCGACCTGTGCATATACGCATATTTCGGACGCGAGCTCGGAACGCTGCTCGTATGTGCCGAGCTGGTGCTGCTGATGGTACTGATGCGCAAACGCATCGCGCGGCTTTCCGACAGACTGCTGCGGGCTCTCGGTGCTCAGCCGGGACGCAGAAGGAAGCGGCGCAGGCGCAGAAGACCTGCGGCGAAAACGGCGAAAACCGCGGGCGGCAGAAGCAGAAGCAGAACGGCTGCAAAGCCGCAGCAAAAGCATACAAGGCAGGGCCGCAAAACGCATTGATGCCGCCATTCCCTGTGTAATCCCAGGCATTAATATATTGATTCTCGGAGGTTGTTATTATGGCAGAACTGAAATTTGAGATCACAAAATCCATCGGTGTGCTCTCGGAAAACGCAAGAGGCTGGACAAAGGAGCTGAACATGGTCAGCTGGAGCGAACATGAGCCCAAATACGATATCAGAGAATGGTCCCCCGACCATTCCCGTATGGGCAAGGGCGTTACCCTTACCGAAGAAGAGGTGAATGCTCTCCGCGCCCTCCTCAACGGCGAGGAGCTCGATGACGATGTCGATGACTCGATGATGGTCTGAAAGCCAAAAAGCAGCGGCATATCCCGATATAATGGGATATGCCGCTGCTTTTT
>CAMOFU010000144.1 GCA_946613705.1 uncultured Clostridia bacterium | reverse complement strand
TTTGTGATATAATATAGATGAGCAGATCCTGCTTCAAGCAGCCTATATATGAAAGCACCTGCGGTCAACAACGAAAAAAGATAATTGGAGAGATATGTATGGCACTTTTGAATTGCAGTAACTGCGGCGGACAGATAAGTGACAAAGCGCTGTCCTGCCCGCACTGCGGAGCCCCGGGGCCTGCGGCAAGGACTGCTGCGGAAGCTTCGGACACAAATACAAACACAAAGAATAAAAGGACGGGGAGCAGGAGCAATACTCCGCTGGTGATAGCCATATCGGCTGTGGCGGTGGTAGGTATCGTGCTGGCAGTCATACTGCTGTTCAGGGGCGACGGCGGGATCAAAAAGGCAGGCAGCGACGGCAGCCCTGTCAACAGCACCATAGTCTTTGAAGGCGGTCAGCCCGCTCAGGAGAAGAATGTCACGTTCAGGATAGAGCTGCAAAAGAACATCGCGGCGGCTAAATATCTGGTCGATCTCTACATCGACGATGAATTCATCGCCACGATCGACGATGCGAATGATTATGAGATGACATTCAGGATAATGCAGGGGATACATAACATCACCTTCAAGAACAACGAAAAACCCGATGACGACCGCTATACCCTTACTATCAGCGAGACCGTCAGCGATGATATGACTGTTTTCTACAGCCTGAAACGCAACACTGCCATAGGCGGTGCCATTGACAGGATAAAGGGCATTGAGCTGAAAGAACGCAAGTATTCATAAGTGAGGTAGATAAGATGCATCAACGTATATGCAGCGAATGCGGCTGTGAGCTCAGCGGCACGGCTGCTGCCTGCCCTGCCTGCGGTGCTCCCGCGGGTGTGATCTGCACCGAATGCGGGAAGATAATACCCTTTACCGCTGCGGCTTGTCCCGGCTGCGGAGCGCCCGCGCAGCTGACGGGGGAGCCTGCTCCGTCGTCGGAAAAGCCCTCCCCTGCGCAGGAGCAGAACGGTCAGATCAGCCTTATCACCATACTGGCGCTCGTGTTTGCGATATTCCTTCCGCCCGTGGGTCTGATACTTTCCATCGTCGGTCTGAGGAGCAGAGAGGTACAAGGCCGAAGCAAGGACAAGAAAAAGCTGAAGCTCGCACTGGCGGTCTCGATCGTACTGACTATCGCTCTTTCGGTCTTTCTGGCGATATATCTGCCCAAGGCTGTCAAGGCATACTCAACGGGAAAAAAGATCAGCGATTTCTTCAAAGGGCTCACGGAGGCTTTCAGGTAACAGCTCAAAGCTCAAAAGAATATATCCCGTTCCCGATATATTGCGGCAGATCATTATTTGCGGCATTACAGCATTACAGCATTACAGCATTACACAAAAGCAGGTGTTTCCCCGCTGCGAGGGAACACCTGCTTTTGTGCTTTATTTACGGTCGTGCTATTACTGCCCGAAGCGTATCACCTGCTTCTCGGCATCGACTGCTGCATCGACCCCGAACGGTATGATGCAGCGCGGCGCGGCGTGCCCGATGTTCACGTTGAACAGTATCGGCAGCTCGGGGTCGCCGATAACGCTTATCAGCTCATGCTTGTATTCCTCGGCATAGGCCTCGTCCATCGGCTTGCCCGCCAGCACTCCCGACACGGCAGAGAATATGCCGCGCTCCCTGAGATAGCCGAGAGTCCTGCGGTATTTCTCGGGCGAGGGCTTTTCCTCGCTCGATTCGAGCAGCAGTATCCTACCCCTCCAGTCGTCGGCATCGGGGAAAAGATGATACTTCTCGCTGAGCACGGGCATATCCGCATAGCGCTCGCCGTTGAAAAGGTCGTGCATCGTGCAGATGCAGCCGCCGAGTATCTTCCCCGAGAAAACAGGCGGTCCCTGCAAAAGCTCGAAGCCGCGGTCGGGGTGACTGATGCGCGGTACACCTGCCTGCTCCTCGGAAAAAGCAGTCCGCTCCTCGTACCATACATCGGAGGGCGTGACCTCGCGGACAGTGCCTGTTGAGATCAGCTCCTCGAAATAATGCCGCGTATAGGGCAGCATCTCATTGCCGAGCTCGCAGATGTCCGACAGGAACGACTGACCGTAGAACGAGCGGCAGCCGACCTTATGCAGCATGAGATGATTTACGGTCGTGTCCGAAAAGCCGAGAAATATCTTTTCCTTTGATTTTGACTTTGAGCTGCCGCTCACGGCAGCCGCAAGCTCGCCGTTGTCAAACAGATACGGCAGCAGACGGTAGGTGTCGTCCCCGCCGATCGTACACAGCACCATGTCGATGTCGGGGTCGCGGAGAGCCTGCAAAAGATCCTCTGCTCTTTTCTCGGGATGCTCTCTGATGTAGTCCACACCCTTCAGCGCGTTCGGCATGAATCTGACGTTCAGACCGTATCCCTTCAGCCGCCGCAGCCCTATCTCAAGCTCGAACCGCACCGCCTCCTCGCCTGCAATACCGTATGACAGGCTGACTATCGCAACGTTCTTTACCACAGCTAAGTCTCCCCCTTTTCCTTTTCTTTTTCTTTTTCTTTTTTTCTTATGAGCTCCTTATAATCCGCTCCCGCAAGTATGCCGAACACAAGAACTGCTATCGTGCAGATGATCGTAACGGGGTTCAGCAGGCTGCGGTCGCCCAGGAAGATCACCGAGATGACTACCGACCACGCGGAGTATGTCACGTCCAGCGCCATTGCCTTTGATGCACCTATCCTGCTTATCGCCTTATAGTAGAACAGATAGGACACCGTCGCAAACAGCGCCGCCAGCGCGATAGTGGGTATCAGTCGGCCTGTTCCCCGAAACAGCCCGACGGTAAAGCCCCAGCCCTTCATAAAGGGAATGATGATGAGCCCGTATACCAGCGCACTTACGGTCTGACGTATCTGCAATGCGATCTCATCGGTCACGGCATCGTCCTGAACGCTCTTGGCGATTATCACCGCTTCGATGCCCCAGCCGAAGGCGCACATCAGCGCCCCCGCAAAGCCGAGCCAGAAGTTTTTGATGTCGAGCTCGGGACTGTAGGACAGACCGTACACCCCGAAAAGACTGAGTATAAGAAATATCCAGCGGTACCACTGCATTTTTTCCTTCAGGAAAAAGTAAGCAAGAACTGCACCTATCGCGGGGAAGACCGCGCTTGCCACGGCACCTATCGAGGCACCCATGTTGGCGACCGCGAGCACATAGCCCGTCATGCCGACAGGCCCGCCTATGACCGCTGCCAGCGCAACGAACCTGCCGCTTTTGGTTTTCAGCGCCCTGAACACATTCGGAAGATTCCCTCTGATGCCGTTGTATAAGCACGCCCAGACTGCCGAGAATGCATCGTGCAGAAACGTGCTTGCAAACGGTGCCAGCACCACAGCCTCATCTGTAGAAACAAACGGCGACATAGCAAGAGCTATCCCCAGCACGATCGTCTCGATCGCCCAGGTTATGCCCGCAATAATTCCCGATATCATTTTGGCTCACCCTTCCTCTCCTGTTTTGCTTTCGTGTATACCTGTATGCTCCGCTCCGTGCCCTCTCCTTCAAGGCAGCCCGTTTCATAGCTGTAGGTATAGTGCCCCGAAGGAGTGTCAAATTCAAATCCCGCAGCCTCTGTCAGCGGACCCTTCACCGAGCGGATATTCGTAATATCCCTCTCTCCGATCTTCAGCGCCCGCGCTGCGCTCTTGAGAAAAGCAGATCGGGTATCCGTTATGTAGCTTGCGTCAAATCCCCTCAGCTCGTCAAGCGTATCAAATTCACGGATAGCGCCGGGCGGGTACTTTCTTATCTTCATTTTCAGCGTGTCAAGATGCTCTGCAAATATGCTCTCCCAGAGCTTGCCCCTTGTCTCGGGAAGGTCGTATTCCGCCGCCAGTATCCTCAGGAACCCGCAGGAGAACTCCCTGCTCCAGAAGGTATGCCCGAGCATATACCAGGCATTCTCTCCGCCGACGGTGACGGAAGCTATATACCCGCTGCTGTCCTCTGTCATGCACCACTCGGCAGTGTGCCCCTCTGCATACTCGGCAGCGTAATATGCTTCACCGACCTCCGCTTCAAAGGGGTTTTCGGAAAAATAGTTGTCCGATGAACAGACATAGCTTGCGCCGAGCACCTCTCTTGCGGCAAATACAGACCCGTTGTTGTTCCTTGTAAGATACTCGGGATTATGTATCAGCTCCGCGCCGAATCTGTCTTTAAGTTTAAGATACTCAAACTGCTCCGCCTTGCTGCCCGTGACGATGTATACCCTCGGAACGCCCGCTTCTCTCAGCTGCCTTATCTGTCTTTCGATAAGCACCTCGCCCTTTACCACCGTCAGCGCCTTATGCTTCTCAAAGGAGAGGGGCGCAAATCTGCTGCTCGTCCCCGCTGCCAGGATGACCGCATTATCGACCCGCACTGTCCTCTCCCCCTTCAAGCGGCTCGCCTATCTCCTCCATAAGCGATACGGCATACCTGAAATGATCCTTCGCGTAGCGGTACTGATACAGACTGTACTCTCCGAACTCGACACCGAGGTTCCTCTTGTACTCACACCAGTTTGACCAGATCAGCCCGCAGACAGCCACATAGCAGTATATCTTTGCCCGCGTGGCTTTGCCGCAGCCGCCCTCTTCCTCAAAGTAAATATCTATCAGCCGATCTATCTGCTCCTTACCGTACATCGAGTAGATGCAGAACATCGCAATGTCAACGTGCTTATCCTGCATCGCCGCATACTCCCAGTCGGTCAGCTGGACGCTTGACCCGCCCTCGGCGTTCGGGTCGGGCTCGAAAAGGAAATTATCGGGCACCGCATCAATATGCGTGAGCTGAAACGGCTCCCTGTGCCGCTCTATAAACGGAATGAGCCTGCGGCAGTTTGCCTTTGTCCTCTCATAGTCGCGGTATATGCTCGGGGCACCGTTCCAGAGGCTCTCGTAAAAATCTATCCGTTCAAACAGGTCAAAGGTATGCGGCACCGTGAGCGGCCTGCCGCCTGACCTGAAGCCGTGGAAGCTCCTGAGCTTTCTCATGCATATCCTCAGATCGTCCTCGTTCTCGGGATCGCAGCAGCGCACCCCCTCGATATATCTTGTTATCTTGTAGCCGTTTGAGGGGTCGATGAAGACAGGGTCATCACAGAACCCGAGCCCCGAGATCACAGAGAACACCTCTGCCTCCTGCACTCGGTCTATCAGCTTATCCGTTCCCTCCCCCGGGATCCTCATGATGTATTTCCCCGCGTTGTCTCCCCTGCTGACACGGAACTTGAACGACCTGTTGGTCATTCCCTTTTTCAGCACCTCTATATCGACTATATCGTCTGCTGTGCATTTCAGGTTTTCGGCGATAGTCTGCAATGCGTCCGACCTGAGCTGATCCGAGTCCGAATCGAGGTCGCGGAGCTGCTCGTAGGTATTGATCTCGACCACATCGGCAGCATGGACCACTCTTGCCCGAACGATCATCCTGCCGTCCGTGTAGAGAGCCTCCTCCCAGAATTTGCTGTCGTAGGCGGGGTCGGCTGCAAATCTGCTTATCCTGTCGGCAACAGTCACCGCTTCCTCGCCTGTCAGATACGAAATGCCTATCATACCGTTGCCGCCCGACTTTTCGGGCACCTTGACAAGCTCCATCTTGCGGTTGACTCTTACATCGGAGCCCTCGTCGATAATATCGGATACCATATACCAAGAGTACAGCTCGTTCCGCCTGAACGGATTTCTGTCGCACCAGATATCGCAGGGGACGATATATGTGTTGCCTATCTTTCCGACTGCGGCGGCAAGGCTGTGGATATTGTTCGTTCTCGCATAGTCGGCAGCATAGGCAAGCTTCACGCCGTATTCGTCGATAAGGTACTCAAACGAATCCTTCATAAAGCCGACAACAACGGTGATATCCCCGATACCGACCTCATGCAGCTGCGTGATGAGCCGATCTATCAGCCTCTCGCCGTTCACCTCAAGGAATGCCTTCGGGGTCGTCATATTTATCGGCACCATCCTCATTCCGAAGCCCGCCGCAAGTATCACGGCATTCCTCGGAGCTCCCGCATCAAACAGCGCCTGCGACTGCCTCGTAAGCTTTATATGCTCATCCAAATACCCCCCCGCGATAAGTCTTTTCAGCGACCTGTTTACCACACCGAGACTGTGCCCCGATGTCTCGGAGAGTATCCTCTGATTGATGAACGGCTCCTTGTACAGCTCGTACAGGATATCCGATTCCTGCTTAGTAAGATGTTCGTGCAGGCTCTTATCTGCTGCTTTCATGAAATCCACTCCCTTGATTTTCGTGAACAGCGCGGGAAACAAAAAGCGGTCTGCCCTCTGCCCGCTGCTCTTCTTAACACTATTATACACCACTCACCCCCTCCTGTCAAGCAGGGGCCGCAGCGGGCGGCGGTATAGCTTGCGGATCTCTTTAGCAGCGAACCGTACGGCAGCTTTTCACAGATCGTGCGGGACAGCTGCTTTTCAGGGCATCTTCGATAT
>CAMOFU010000143.1 GCA_946613705.1 uncultured Clostridia bacterium | reverse complement strand
CCCTTGATTTCCCGACAGATGTGTTCGGCGAGAAGTGCTTCCGCTTCTTTGTTGAAAAAAACACAAGCGACCCATACAGCGTCGGCACATCAATAAGGTCGAGCGGCGGCGGCAAGATACTTTTCTGGGACGTGCTTATAAACGGTGACAGGCTGCACCCCAAGGTGACGGACACAAGGGCGGATATGCTCTGCACTCTTCTTTCCCGTCAGCCGCAGACAGATAACGAAAAGCTGGTATGCTCGGAGCTGCTGGAGCTGGGGCTTGCGGTAAAGACCGAAGAGGGGATCAAGCCCAATTTCCCCTGCCTTACCAAAGAGCAGGGAGATGCGGTGAGCGGCATGATCGAGAACATCGGCGGTGTCATCTGCAAGAGCCTTATCTCACGGACAGGCAGCATCAGGGAGATACTGCTTGACCACACACCGCAGCAGCTTGCGGATTATGCGGGCAAAATGCCCATGCTGCTTCATTACCGTGAAATCGAGCAGATCATACAGACCCTCTGCGAAAGCGGCTGGCTGCTGCCGATGAAGGGCGGTATGTCGGGAACGACGGTTATGTATCTGAATAATTAAGATGGATACAGTAAAGCCCTCGGTTTACGCCGGGGGCTTCAGCTTTTACTATTGCCTTGTTATTCACAGTTTACAGCTTTGACAGTTCGCTTATCTGCAAAAAGAAGCCGCATCATAGAGCAGAAGCACCTGATCGTAGCTGTCAACGTCGGCAAGCTCCTCTATGCTCCTGCCTTCGAGCTTAGTTGGGTCTATCAGCGTGATCTCGCTGTAATGCGGCGTCAGGAAGGGCACGAACATATTTGCATAGTCGCCCTTGATTATAAGCAGCTTCGGAGCATCCTTGTTGGAGGTGGTTATCCTGTATTTCTCATACGAGTTGCCGCCGAGGAACACATTCAGCTGATTGCTGCTGCTGAGAGCGGGCGTGTAGTAGATCGAGGTCGAGGTGAACTCCTGCCCCTCCGACCATGCGGAGAAGCCCGTTACAAAGCTGCCGTTCTTGTTTCTGAATATGTTTATAAAATCCGGCTCGGTGCCCCTGTAATAGGTCTTGCTGTAGAGGTCGCCGTAGTAATCGCGCGAGGCATATTCCATGTCATAGCTCGAGAGCCGCAGCGGAGTGAAGCCCATTTTTCTGATGACCTTGTTGTATACGGTGTATGCGCCGTATTCGGTCCATGAATTGTCGGTCCTGAAATACACATAGTCGTCTCTTGCAGAGAACAGCGGATTGAATGCGTCGAGGGTCTGTATCGAGTTGTCCAGCTTGTAGTAGATATCGTCGATCAGCTTCTGCTGGTCTGTCGCGGTTATGACAACAGGCAGCTCGGACGAGTATATGCCCGATGCTGTCGGTACTATCAGTGCATAGCTGCTTATCTGCGGGTGAGCCTCGGCAAATTCGTTGAACCATGCTGTGCGTTCGTTTATTAGCTTCTCATCGGTGCTGTTGAGCAGCTCGATCATACCCTTCTCCGAGACATACACATCTCCTATCCTGTTCTGCCCTGCGCCCGTTATCAGCGTAGTGTACAGCGATCTCCAGTTCTCTCCGAGCGGGAAGCTTCGGTTCACGAACCGTTCTGTACTCTCGGGAAGCTCGTCAAGAGATATATCTATCCCGTCCTTGTTCATTATGAAGGTATTCACCGCAAATGCCGCCACAACGAAGAAGAACAGCGCTATCGAGACAGCGTCTATGATCCTTTTCATCTTCATACCCATCACCTCACTGAGCCTGCAGCCCGCCCGACATCATGAACGATGTGCACAGTATCAGCATCGCAAATATCAGGAACGGCTTGGCAGCCGCGATAACGCTGAACCTTTTGCTTCGGTGCTTTATTATCAGCGTCCTGAAAAACGGCATCTCGAATATCAGTATCAGCAGGAAATACGGCAGTGCAGTTCCGAGGAAATACAGCAGCGGCTTGAAATCTATCAGCATACCGCCGGTGAACATTCTTGATATGTAATCCATTGCGCCGACCGTAGTGCTCTGTGAGATCATAGCCCAGCCGATGAGTATGAACATATGTGAGAAGATGTATCTCACAGGCCTCGGAACGCGCGAAAGCCGACCCTCAAAGTGTATTTCGGTTATCAGCAGCAGCGCCGCGAATGCACCCCACAGCAGATGATTAATATTCAGCCTGTAGCTCACGCACAGCAGCAGTGTCGAGAACGCTGCGGCAAAGACCACCCTTCCGCCTTCCTTTTTGCCGCCCGACAGGGGAGTGAAGATGTATCTTTTCGCAAATCCGACCGCAGATATATTGAAGCTCTCGATATACCCCCTGAGCGTTGGCTTTGAGTATGGATAATCAAAGCTGCTGTTCAGGCTGAAGCCGAGCATCATCGCAAGCCCCACAGCTATGTGCGACAGACCCTTGAGCCTGATATACAGCGCAGCCCCGAATATCATCGCGCCCATCCATGACATCAACGCGGAAAGTGTCCCCGAGGATACCGTCTGCATATCATAGAACAGCTCCTCCAGTCTGTCCGATACGATGACCTTCTCGCAGATGCCGAGGAGCATTATCATTATCCCGTCTGACATAAGGTCGATCCTGAGTCTCGGCGCTGCCATATTCTCCCTGATATCGTTATATCTGACGAATGGTATACCGTTAAGACAGGGCATGAAGGTCACATAGGCACACAGCTTGAAAAAACCTGTTTCGGGCTGCTCGCCGCTGTTGACATCAAAGACATATGCCACCGAATGCAGAGATATCACTCCGAGCCCGATCACGGTGATATGCTCGGCTCTGCTCTGCGAAAACAGGAAATAATAAGCCGCCTGCACTGTGATACACACTGTAAACAGCGCAAATACAGCGTTTGCGGCGCTTCTCTTCTCCCGCAGATCATGGCATATTATCCCGCAGAAATACGAAAGCAGCACTGACACAGCCATAGGTATCAATGCGTATGGCGATGCCCAGCCGATCATGATGCAGCTGCCCGCGCTCATCACAGCAGGCCGCCAGACAGGCTTGCAGAGCGCATAGATCAGAAAGAAAGCAGGCATAAAGAAATAGAGAAAAACTATACTCGTGCAGCTCAATTCCCCATCTCCTTTTTGGCGCTGCGCACAGCTGCCTCAGCCCTCTCCCTGCCGAAGATCGAATTGATCGCTTCGAGCAGCCCCTTGGCTGTTATCCTCTCGGGCAGCCCCAGCAAAAGCGCTGTCCTTCTGCGCAGCAGACTGCTGTTTTCACTGCCGATACAGCCCAGCTCGTACAGCTCCTGCATCGTCATCTTATCCCCGACAGATGCCTCGCTGCTGCCTATACCTGCTTCTTCGAGCAGCCGCCTCAGCACTGCCGCATCCATCCCTTCAACGCCCAGCTTGCCTTCCTTCGACGGCTCTGCCTTGCGCCTCTCCTTTCCGAATACATCGGGTATGTATACGTTGGTTATCTTCCCCTCGGGGCAGATGCTCTTGATGTGCCCCCTTATCCGAAAGCCCGCCGCATCGGAGTCGGTCAGTATGATTATCCCCGATGTCTGCGCATACTTCCTGATAAGCTCGGCCGTATCGCGGTTTTTATAGATGCCGAATCCCTCCGTCGTGATGATGACTGCATCAAGCACGGCACTCAGCTTTATCTTGTCATACTTTCCCTCAACGATAACGGCCTTGTCTGTTTTAAGCTTCTCCATCAGTATCTTTTCAGCCTTCTAATATATGCAAAGGTCTTTTTCTCTCCCTTGTTTTTCAGCATGGTCAGCAGCTTCTCGATAAGGTCTGAGGTCTCGGGGTCTATGTTCCTTGTAGCCTTCGCCTTCATGAAGTACGCGAGCGGTGCGCCGTCATCGTAGCTGTCGCCCATATATATCTTGCTTGCTGCCACTCTGTCGCAGAACATCTCCTTAACATATTTCAGCGGCATCTTCACGGGGCTCATTTTCCTTGTCACAGGGTCATAGTCTGTCCAGTATTCAAAGTGGTGTTTGTTCCTGCCCTTGTGATGCATCCACGCATATGAAAAGCCGTAATCCTCCCGCTCCCCCTCGTTCGGCGAGCGTGTGCCCTGATAGTGCAGCGCCCCCGGGATAAACTCGCTCGGGCTGTATTTTGACAGATCGTGCCGCAGCCCCTGAAATAGTATCCCCGCATGATAGCAGTTTCTTATAACTGCGTGGCGGTGTCTGGTTATGGTCTTGAAATGCTCCCATGCACGGTTCATAATAATGCTCCTGTTTCTATGATGTCGTTGTCGGTGCGGTCAGAGCAGTGTGCGCTCATCACAGTATTCGCAGATAACGGTGTCTCCGCTGCCCTTGAAATACCTCGGCAGATACAGCTCGTGATTTGTTATGCACCCCGGATTGGAGCAGGCTGCCTTCGGTACTATCCTGCCTGTTACAAGAGGGGCAGGCCTGCCGTTGTTATGAAGTATCGTGAGAATGAGCGCCATTCTTATGTACATTCCGTATCTCGCCTGATCGAAGTATTTTGCCCTCGGGTCGTCATCGACCTCAACTGCGATCTCGTCAACTCTCGGCAGCGGGTGCAGTACGATCATGTCGCGCCTTGCCTTAGCCATCTTCTTTCTGTCGAGGATATAAAAGCCCTTCTGCTGCTGATAATCCTCCTCGGATGCAAAGCGCTCACGCTGGATACGGGTCATATACAGCACGTCCAGCTCGCCTATCGCATCGTCAAGATTTGTCACCTCTTTATAAGCGTGACCGCTCGCCGCAAGAATATCCTTCATATATGCGGGCAGTGACAGCTCCTTTGTCGATATAAGCACAAAGCGGGTGCCGTTGAAGCAGCTCATAGCTTTGATAAGCGAATGCACCGTCCTGCCGTTTTTCAGATCGCCGCACAGTCCGATAGTCAGGTTTTCAAGCGTGTGCTTTTCCTCGTAGAGTGTCATCAGGTCGGTGAGTGTCTGCGTCGGGTGCAGATGACCGCCGTCGCCTGCATTTATAACAGGGCAGTCTGCTGTAAGCGCCGCAGCCTTTACAGAGCCTGCTGTCGGGTGCCGCATCACCATTATATCCGCATATCCCGAAACGATCTTCGTCGTATCCTTGATATTCTCCCCCTTTGCAACAGACGAGGTCGCAGGGTTGTCAAACCCGATTATAGTGCCGCCCAGTCTGAGCATTGCCGTCTGGAAAGACATCTGTGTTCTGGTGGAGGGCTCATAAAACAGCGTGCCCATGATCTTCCCCTTGCAGGCATCGGCATAATCCTGCGGGGCTTGTCTTATCTCATGTGCCAGCTCAAGAAGCTGCTTCCACCACGATACAGGGTGATCGTTCAGGTCTATCAGGTGAATGTATCTATCGTTGTTGTTCATAATATTTCAACACTCCTTTCGGCGCATATGACCATTATTATTTTAACACATATCACATTATATAGCAATAGCAATTTATGAAAATAAAGTGAACACTTGAAAGGCAGCTGCGATCAAAAGCAGCACCAACAGTTCGGAAGATGATATTATCTGTATTTGAAGCGGAGAAGAATATTAACAAAATGTAAATAGTGCAGAATAGCCTTGACAACGCAGTAAAAGAATGTTATAATAAAATACTACACAAAAGGGGGTGCCGATCATGGCAATCAATAAAGTCGGCACTAAACAGATAGCCGACAATCGCAAGGCAAGACATGATTATTTTGTGCTCGAACAGATCGAGTGCGGGATAGAGCTTGTCGGAACTGAGGTAAAGTCGATCCGCGGCGGCGGTGTTAATCTGAAGGACAGCTGGTGTTCGATAGACAACGGTGAAATGTGGGTAAAGGGTATGCACATCTCGCCGTATGAGCAGGGCAACATTTTTAACCGCGACCCGATGAGAGTGAGAAGGCTGCTGCTCCACAAGCGTGAGATCAACCGTCTTTTCGGCAAGGTCAAGCAGGAGGGGCTGACGCTTATTCCGCTCTCGCTGTACTTCAAGGGCAGCAGAGTCAAAATGGCACTTGGGCTCTGCAAGGGCAAAAAGCTGTATGATAAGCGTGAGGACATGGCAAAGAAAGCCGCAGCGAGAGATATAGACAGAGCGATGAAGGACCGCAGCAGGAGCTGAGCACATCAATGGGGATGTAAAGGTTTCGACGGGGATCTCGAAGAGTGATAAGCGGGTAGAGGCGCGCAGAACTCTTTAAAAGGCGCACGTTTTAAAATTAGACGACAACAATAATTTTGAACTGGCTGCTGCCTAAGCGCAGTGCCCGTCTTGCCTGAGACTACCACGGCTCGGGTAAAGGCGTCGACTTAGTGGTGAACGTCTGTAGGCAACGGCTGTAGCCCTCAGATGAATAACAGCCTACCGACCGGTGCCGCTTGCTTGTTTGCAGCACTGTAAGGGAATCGGCATAAGCCGCAATAACAAGCTGCACCCGAAGAAATTCACTGGGACAGGTTTTCGGACACGGGTTCAATTCCCGTCATCTCCACCATAACAC
>CAMOFU010000142.1 GCA_946613705.1 uncultured Clostridia bacterium | reverse complement strand
CTACGATCCGGAGCGCGGCAAATCCTGCCTCCTGCACAATGCAGGGCGCGACGGAATTGCGCTGTCGCCGCGGCGACCGGAAAAAACTGCTTGCAATTGGGGAGAGGTTGTGGTATAATGTAAGGTGAGTATGAATGTTTTGCCGTGAGGAGGCAGAGAGATATGCCGGAGATCAAAACAGCGGTCACTGAGCGATGCAGGATGAGGTATTTCTGTTTCGGACAGGGAGAAAGACCCGTGCTGCTCATACCCGGGGTCAGCATCAGAAGCGTTATGGAGTCGGCGGCGGCAGTGAGATATGCATATAAGATACTGGAGCGGGAGCATACAGTGTATGTGCCCGACAGACGCGAGGATATACCCGAGGGCTTCACGGTGTGGGATATGGCAGAGGATATGGCGGCTGCTATGGACAAGCTCGGGATAAGCGGAGCGTATGTCATCGGCATTTCTCAGGGCGGAATGATCGCGCAGGTCCTTGCCGCGAGGTATCCCGAGAGGGTGAAGAAGCTTGTGCTCGCCTCCACTGCGCCGAGAAGCAATGCTGTCTCTGACGATCTGTTTGACAGGGCGGAGGAGCTGGCAGCGGCAGGAAAGAGCAGTGAGCTCAATCTTTTGTTTGCGGAGAGGATATTCTCGGCGGAGTTTTTTGAGAGGTTCCGCGATGTGATAGAAGGGTCCTCGGCTGCGATCACGGCAGAAGATCTGCAAAGGTTCAGCCGTATGTCCTCGCATATGAAGGATTTCGATATCGGCAGCGAGCTTGACAGGATAAGCTGTGAGACACTCGTGATCGTCGGCTCGGAGGACAGGGTCTTCGGCACAGAGCCGTCAAGGGAGCTGGCGCAGAGGCTCGGCTGTGAGCTGTGTGTCTTTGAGGGTCACGGCCACGCTGTGTATGACGAGACGGACAGCTTCAAGGAAAAATGCTATGAGTTCTTTATCAGATGAAGGGGGAGAGTCTTATTTCAACTTCGGAAGGAAATTACTGCTTTGCGGACTTTGAGTTCACCTGCGGTTTTTATATAGACAAGGCGCAGAGCGAACTGCTCAGCGTGGGACTGGTGATCTGTGACAGCGAGCATAATGTGCTTGAAAAGTATTACAGCACCATTCGTCCGAACATACACCGAAAGCTCACCAAGCAGTGCCGAAAGCTCACCAGACTGACACAGGAGGAGATAGATGCCTCGGCGGACGCAGATGCGGTGGCGGGCGAGGTGTGCAGCCTGCTCAGGAAATACCGTATCAGTCAGGTCGGCGTATGGGGCAACTTTGACCGCCCCGGGCTGCTGTCCGACATCAAGCAGCACGGCAGGGCACGCAAGAGCGCTTCAAACGTGAGCAGACTGCTGACGATGGTAAAGGATATACAGAACGAGACGATCAGGAAGATGAAGCTGCCGCAGGCGATAAACATCAAGGACCTTGCGATGGCGTTCGATTATACACCTGCGAGCGGGACGTTCCATAATGCCCTTAACGATGCAGAGGCGCTCTACACTGTCCACAAGGCGGTGTGGACGACGGATATATACAGCAACGAGAAGTTCCTTGCACTGAAAAAGGCGCGGCTTGACAAGATCGAAGCGGATAAGCGTGCCGCCGAGCAGCGCCGCAAGGAGATGACGCTGCTGCTGCCGATGACCGAGCGGGAGAAGGAATTCTACAGCACGCTCGAACGGCTGGAGGATAAGAACGATTACTGGCGGCTGAGGTTCAGGATAATGAATATGTTCAACCGACTGCCCTCGGAGGAGAGCTTCTGCTTCATCGTGCTGCACTCGCCGCGGAGGACAAAGCTGGCGGCAGCCTCGGGGTATACGGCGGAGAAATACCCGGGGGCGGAGATGAGAAGGTTCACGAGAGATGATTTTGACAGTATACTGCTGGACGAGATAAGCAGGAAGATACCTGTGAAGTCGTGAAGCCGATATGATATATGGTTAAGGAGGACAGGATATGGCACTGCAATTTTTTGTCGGGGTATTTTCCTCGGTGAAGAAAAGCACCCGCGGCACCGTTAAGGAGGCTGTTAAAAGGCACAACAGCAACCTTGAAAAGCTCAGGCTCAAGGAGACGGACTGCGAGGGTGTGATGAAGGCTCTCGAGGAGGAGGAGCTGAGGAGCATCAAGGGTCTTTCGGCGATACTCAGGAGAGTGAGAGAGACGGCGGACCGCCCCAGGTTTGACGAGATAAGCATAAGCTCGGTGGAGCTGGTGCCGTTCGATATGGACAAGATGTCCAGAGCCGCAGAGGACCCTGCGTGGTACATCGGGCAGAGCTTTCCTGCGGGCGGCAGCTGGCGGGTGACGGCGGCACATACCCTCACGCTTTCCCAGGAGGCTGACAAGGCGTGGGAGGAAATGGAGGAGAATGAGAAAAAGCTCAACGACTGCTTTGCGTACTATGATGCGCTGCAGATACTTGCCGAGAATTACACTCATTCACTGGAGCAGCTGAGGGGGCTGTACGAAAAGCACATCTCGGTGCTCGATCAGCTGAAAAGTCTTAACGGAAAGACGTCGTGGAACGATTTCGGCGACGCGCAGAGGCTCGCGTTCACCAACGGTGTGCAGCTCTCGAAGCTTATTTACGAGATGTGTCAGGCAAGGCTCGTAAAGGCAGAGGTGAAGGAAGAGGATATTTCAAGGCTCGACCTTGAGCTCGGGAGCAGGATGCTCGAAAAGGCGAGCCGCTTCTGCGGAGAGAAGGGCTTTGACTACGACGGCACGAGCTATGATGTCATACTGCGCGGCAGTGCAAAGGATTATTTCAAATACTGCTACCGTCTGGAGGACAAGCTCTGCCTGCTGCTGCCTGTCACCCGTGAGCAGGTGCCGCAGATACTCGAAAAGCTCAGGACCGATTCGGATGTTGCGATAAGCAGAGACGTAACACATTCGCACGCAAGGATAATGCTCGACAAGCTGCGCGACGTGGATATCAAGTCGCAGCGCGTAGTCTCGCCCGACGGCAGGAGCATCTATTTTATTGATATAGTTTGACCGAGAGGAAAGAGGGAGGATAAATATGTTTCTTAACAGATTATCAGGCGAACAGAAGGAGCTGTTTCTTGACCTTTGCATCCATGCATCAAAATCCAACAACGATTTCACAGCAGAGGAGAAGCAGACGATAGACCAGTACTGCGAGGAGATGCACACCGAGATCCGCTATGAGGAGCAGCACACGCTTTCCGAGATCGCGGAAAGGCTCGTTCAGATCAGCTCGGAGCAGGATCTGAGAATGATCGTGTTTGAGACTGCGGCGCTGCTGCTCTCCGACAACAGCTATGACGATGACGAGAAGAGCTTCTTTGACACGCTTACCGACAGGCTTGGGCTTTCAAAGGAGCAGACCGATGACATCATCGCCATGCTGCGTGAGCTCAGCGATATATACGGCAGGATAAACGGCTTTGTTTTCGGATAACAGAGCAGCGGCGGACGTAACAAATACCGAAGATGAGAACAAGAAGGATCATTGTGATATGTGCGGCTGTGATGACTGCGGCAGCAATGTTCGGGTGCAGCGGCAGTGACGGCAGCACAAATGAAGCCGTATCCGATGCGGGCGGGAGCAGTGCGGAGGTGACCGAAGCACAGCGGAGCGCGGAGACGGAGTCTGCCGCAGCGCAGACGACAGCCGCGGCTGCGGGTGCGGACGAGGTGACGACGACCGCTGAGCCCGACCCCGAAGAGAGGGTCAGAGCGGAAGCGCAGCTGCTGCTTGACAGCGCGGAAGGAGCGGGGCTGCCCGAGAGCATCGAAAACAAAACGGTAAGACGGCTCGCGCACACGGAGCTTGACCCGGCTGCCGATGAAAATGCGCCGCTGCCGAGCACCGAGCTGTTTCGGCTGAAATACGGCGGCAGCGTCGAGACGGAAACGGTCAGTGCCGACGAGCAGTACGACAGGCTCGCGGCGGCGGTGATGTCGAACGAGAGCCCCGATATTTTCCCGACCGATGATATGAATGCCTTTCCCAAGGGCGCTGTGACGGGGCTGTTCGCACCGATAGAGGGCTGCGTCGACCTCGGCTCGGAGCTGTGGAGAGATGCGCAGGAAGGCTCGGGGTACTTTACTTTCGGCGGCGTGAGATATGCGGCGGTGGTCGAGGCTGTGCCGAGGTATGTGTGTGTATACAGCAGGGATACGGTAAGCGCAAACGGTCTTGAGGACCCTGCGGCGCTCTATGCACAGGGCGAGTGGACCCACGGCTGGTTCGAGACGCTCTGCACAAGGTTCTCCGATGCTGCGGAGGGCAGATACGCGCTCGACGGCAGCTGCTATCAGAAGGCGCTGTCGGAAAGCAGCGGGGTGCCGCTGCTGACCTGCGAGGGCGGGCTGCTCGTTTCCAACCTTGAAAACGCGCAGCTGGCGCAGACTCAGAGCTGGATGTATTCGCTGGCGCAGCAGGGAGTGTGCTTCGATCAGTCGGAGAACAACTGGCAGCCGCGTGAGGCGGGTCTGTCCGACGGGAAGACGTTGTTTGTGCCTGCGGAGCTCGGGCTGCTTACAGGCAGCAGCGAGGAGGCGGAGCGGTTCCGTGCCTCGGCGGGCAGCGGTATGATGTTCCTGCCGATGCCGAGAGAGCAGAGGCAGTATATGTCTGCGCGGCTGAGAGGGTATTTTCTCTGTGCGGGCGCACCCAATCCGAGCGGCGCGGGAGCGTATCTGGACTGCCTGAAGCTTGCGGCGGAAAAGGACCGCAGTGCCGAAAAGGAGCGCCTTGCAGTTAAGCTTGGCTGGAGCAGTGAGCTGACGGATATGCTCGATGAATGCTATCGTCTGGCAGAGACTGCGGCGGTGATCGACTGCTCGGAGGGTATGCCCGCGGAGCAGTACAACAGCCTGTTCAGGGACACGCTCGACTTTTCTATGCTGCAAAGCGGCTACGGCGGGAGCTGGGAGGATACGGTGAGCGAGCTGAGAAAGCAGACAGACTATGCTGTGGCAGCACTCAACGACCCCGAGCCGATCGGGCCGTGATATACCGATATAGTCTTAAAAACCTTACAAAATAAAAGGAGATAATAGCAATGCAATATCTGTTACTGATAGCGGGATTCATACTGCTTATCAAGGGGGCGGACTTCTTCGTTGACGGAAGCTCGGGCCTTGCCAAAAGGCTGCGTGTGCCGACAATGATAATCGGCCTTACGGTGGTGGCAATGGGAACGAGCCTGCCCGAGACCTCTGTCAGCGTGATGGCTGCGCTGCAGGGCAAGAACGATCTGGCGATAAGCAATGCCGTCGGCTCGAACATCTTCAATCTGATGATCGTCTGCGGCGTGAGTGCGATCATCGTACCGATGCTGATAAAAAAGAAAACGCTGAAAAGAGAGCTCCCGTTCTCGATACTCTGCGCGGCGGTGCTGATGCTGTTCGGGCTTACGGGCGGGATAGTCGGCAGGATAGAGGGTGTGCTGCTGCTGGCTCTGTTCATCGGCTTTCTGCTGTATACCGTGTTCGAGGCAAGGCGCGCCCGCAATGCCGACGATGAGGAGCCTGTCGATGACAAGATCATGCCTATGTGGCAGTGCATCGTGTTCATAGTCTGCGGTGCGGCGGCGATCGCCTTCGGCGGGCGCATGGTAGTTAATTCCGCCTCCGAGATCGCAAAGAGCTTCGGCATATCAGACAACGTTATCGGCCTGACTATCGTAGCTCTCGGCACGAGCCTGCCCGAGCTGTTCACGTCTATAGTTGCAGCCAAGCACGGCGAGACCGACATCGCGCTCGGAAATGTCATCGGCTCGAACATCTTCAATATCCTGTTCGTGCTCGGTATCGCGGCAACGATCTCTCCTGTCAGCTTCCTGACAGCGAACCTTATCGACTGCATCGCGCTGATCGCAATGAGCCTTATCGTCATGATCTTCTGCTGGACAAAGCTCACCCTTGACCGCTGGGAGGGCGCAGCCATGGCGGCAGCCTATACGGCATACATCGTCTACATAACGCTGAGATAAGAAGATAACGAAAGCATCAAAAAACGACCGCAGCTTAGGGCGCGGTCGTTTTTGTATTGTTATTGTGTATATTTTTCTCCGATCCGATCTCAGCTGTTCCAGCCGTTGAGCTTGCGCTGGAGTGCCGCGTAGTCCTTCATCGTGACCTTGCCGTCGCCGTTCAGATCGGCAGCCTCGAGGTCGATCTCCACATTCCAGCCCGAGAGGTATTTTTGCAGATTGGAGTAATCCTTCATCGTGACCTTGCCGTCACCGTTCACATCACCCGAGATGACATCCTCAATGGGTCCGTCCCCGTCAAGGGATATGAACTTAAAGCCGTTTTTCTTGGCATACTTCTCGGCAGCGGTATTTCTGTAGCCGCTGATCGTGAAGCCGTCGATGGGATTAAACGAAAAGCCGTCAATGGAAGTACATCCGAAGGCATAATCGCCGATGTCGGTAACGCTTTTGGGGATAGTTACGCTTTTAAGATTTTCACA
>CAMOFU010000141.1 GCA_946613705.1 uncultured Clostridia bacterium | reverse complement strand
CAGCAGGATAGGGGTATAAGCAAAAACACAGCGGTCGGCGGATAGCTTTTGCAGCTATACGCCGACCGCTTTTTTGCTGTTTTGCTTTTGCATCAATAGATCACGTCGTTTGCATCGAGCTTTTTGAGCAGGTTCAGCACCGTGTGTATCGAATCGGTGATGGTCTGCAGATCTTCGTAGCTCAAGCCGCTCGTGATATCGGTCGTTGCTGTGAACACAGCCTTCTTTGCCGCCTCAACGTGCTCCTTGGCCTTGGGGGTCAGGCTGATGTTGACTACCCTGCGGTTGGTCTTGTTCTGCTGTCTGTTCACGAGCCCCTTGTCCACAAGCTGCGTTACCGCTCTTGTAGCCTGTTCATTGCTTGTGCAGATCTTGCTTGCCAGCTGAGACATCGAAAGATTATCCCTTACCGACAGTGCGAGCAGGATGATCTGCTGTGTGCGGGTGAGATCGTCCTCCAGCTTGTTGAATGCTTCGTAGATCAGCTTGCGTCCTCTCGGATACAGTTCAAACATAGCATCGATAGATTCTTTCCTTGCTTTTTCATTCATTAAGATTTCCTCCTTTGTTTTCGGATCACTACCCCTTAGAGATCTTCCTTACCTTACTTTAAAACTTTAAATTTAAATTAAGAATCAGATATCCTTTTTGTCTGTTATTTATATATGAACAATCGCGCCTGTAGGGCATTTGGCGGCACAGGTCCCGCAGCCTGTACACAGCGAGCTGTCTATCAGCGCATGATTGTTTTCCACCCTGATCGCCTTCTCGGGGCAGAGCCTTGCGCACATACCGCAGCCTATGCAGCCCGATGTGCAGATGCCCCTTGTTATCTTGCCGATATCCGAGGACAGACAGGCGACCTCTATCGTCTGTTTCTCGGGTCTGAGGACTATCAGTGCGTTCGGGCATTCCTTCACGCACAGTCCGCAGCCGATGCATTTTTTCTTATCCACGACGGCTATCCTGTCCCGTATGCTTATCGCATTCTCGGGGCAGACCCTCACGCAGTCGCCGTACCCGAGGCAGCCGCTCGTGCAGGTCTTTGAGCCGTTGTAGAACTTATTGCAGGCGGCGCAGCTGTTCACTCCGCCGAACACATACTTATGTGTGGTCTTATTGCAGTCGCCGCTGCACCGCACGAATGCGTGCAGCTTCTCGGCACCCTCATCTGCCACGCCCATGATCTCGGCAAGCTTAGCTGCCGCAGCTGCCCCTCCCGGGCGGCAGAGGTTGCAGGGAGCACCGTTTATAACTGCGCTTGCGTAATCAGCGCAGCCCGAGTATCCGCAGGAGCCGCAGTTCACCTGCGGAAGTGCTTCGTTCACGGCCTCCAGCCGTTCATCGGTCTTTACGGCGAACACTTTGGAAACGACTGTCAGCAGCACGCCCGACACTGCGCCCAGCACTGCGAAGATGCCGACAGGGATCAAATAGCTTGTAATGGGTATCTACTCCCTTTTTTGGTTTTGAGCTTTCAGAACGCCATTCCCGCGAAGCCCATAAAGCTCAGCGAAACTATCGCCGCAGCTATCAGCGTGGCAGGCACGCCCTTGAATGTCTCGGGTATATCCGAGTCGGCTATCCGCGCCCGCACTCCCGAGAAGAGCACCAGCGCCAGCGTAAATGCCAGACCCGTTCCGAAGGCATTGGCTATCGAGTGACCGAAGCTGTAGCCCTCGTCGATATTCGCCACCGTAACTCCGAGCACCGCGCAGTTTGTCGTGATGAGCGGCAGGTAGACACCGAGTGCGTTGTAAAGCGGCGGCATAGTCTTTTTCATAACTATCTCTATAAGCTGCACGAACATCGCTATCACCAGTATGAACGCGACGGTTCGCAGGTATGTGATCTCGAACCTTTCGAGCAGCATATACACGGGATAAGTGCAGGCGGCGGCGCAGACCATTACGAATATCACGGCTCCGCCCATGCCGACCGAGCTTTTGAGCTGCTTTGACACGCCGAGGAATGCGCAGATCCCCATGAACTGCGACAGCACCACGTTGTTGACGAACACTGCCGTAACGATTATCAGTATTGCTTCCTTCACTGTGCCGTCTCACCTCCGTTCTTATCGGAGGGGCAGCCCTCGCCCTTGCCCTTCGCGCCGCAGATCGCAGCAGACGGGCAGTTCTCGCAGCTTATCTCTTCGGGCGGCTTTCTGTTCGCTATCCTGTTCACCGCTGCGATCACGCAGCCCAGCACGAAGAATCCGCCCGCAGGCATTATGAATATCAGCATCGGCTCTTCGGAGAGCAGCGGCAGCTTTATCCCGAACCATGAGCCCGCCCCGAATATCTCCCGCAGGCTGCCCATCACGAACAGAGCGGCAGTGAAGCCGAGCCCCATGCCGAGCCCGTCGAGCACCGAGGGCAGGACCTTGTTCTTGGAGGCAAAAGCCTCTGCGCGGCCCAGTATGATGCAGTTGACGGTGATGAGCGTAAGGAACACGCCGAGCGACTCGTACAGCGACGGCAGATATCTTTGCAGCACAAATGATATCAGCGTAACGAAGCCCGCGATGATAACGATAAAGCAGGGCAGCCGCACCGCCTTGGGTATTATCCCCTTGAGCAGTGAGATGACGAGGTTCGAGCAGACCAGCACGAACGTTGTCGCCAGCCCCATACCTATCGCGTTCGAGGCCATAGTAGTGACTGCCAGCGTAGGGCACATACCGAGCAGCATCACCAGCACGGGGTTCTCCTTTATGAGCCCCTTGGTAAATTCCGCCGAGAGCGGTCTGTTCTCATTCACCGAAGATCGCCCCCTTATTGTCGCGGTACAGCTCCACAGCCTTGCGGCAGGCCGCCTTCATTCCCTTCGAGGAGAAGGTCGCCGCCGTCACGCTGTCGATAGCTGCATCGTCGGTATCGGTGCCGTAGCCTGTGAGCTGTGAGAGAAAGCTCTCCTCCTGCACCTTGGTCCCGACCCCCGGTGTCTCGCCGATGCTCAGGAAATCTATCCCGCTGATGCGTCCGTCGGTGCCTATCCCGATCAGCAGATGCAGCCCGCCCTTGGCGTAGCCGTCCTGCTCCAGCTCGATAAGGCACTTCTCCTTCCCGTCGGTGATGACAGCCTTAACGCCGTCAACGCCGTAGGTCACGGGAGTTTTCTTTTCGGTGCCCTTTTCGAGCAGTATCTCATACTCGCCCGCTCCGAAAATATCCTCACAGCCCGAGCGCAGCTGTTCTGTCATGACCCCCGTGGTATCCACATAGGTCATATTGTAAGCAAACACCAGCAGTGCCGAGACTATCACGCAGACAGCTGTCAGCACTATCGGCGGCATAAGGCTCTCCTTCACTGTGCCGCCTCCTTTTTATCCCTGCGGTATCTGCCGCCGAAGGCCTTCTTTCGGGTAAACATATCAATATAGGGCGTAACGATATTCATAAGCAGTATCGAATAGCTCACGCCCTCGGGAGCGTTGCACTTGAAGCGGATAACGCAGGTGATGATCCCGCAGCCTATCCCGAAGATGACCCTGCCCTTTTTGGTGATGGGGGTGGTGACATAATCGGTAGCCATAAATATCGCACCGAGCATCAGCCCGCCCGAGAGTATCTGATATATCGGGTCGCGCCCCGTTATTGCCGAGAGTGCATAGACCGTTCCGATAAAAGCGAGCGGTGCATGGGGAGTTATGACCTTCACAGCAACGAGATATATCCCGCCCGCCAGCAGTGCCGCTGCCGACGTTTCGCCGAGGCAGCCGCCGCAGCGCCCGATGAACAGATCAAAGTATGAAGCCGTACCCGTGACCAGCGGAGTCGCGCTCGACACTGCGTCGAGCCCGTTTGGGATGACCCACTCGGTCATTCTTCCCGTGAACGAGAGCATCAGCACTATCCTGCCGACTATCGCGGGGTTCGCAAAGTTGTGCCCTATCCCTCCGAACAGCTGCTTTGTGATTACTATAGCCGCGAACGTACCTATAGCTGCGCACCATATCGGCAGCGTAACGGGCAGATTGAAGGCCAGCAGTATACCCGTGACGAGCGCCGAAAGATCGTCGGTGCTGTCGGGGCGCTTCATGATGAGCCTGCACAGGCGCTCCCAGATCATTGAGGTCAGCGCACAGAAGGCGACGAGCGTCAGCGCTCTCCACCCGAAAAATATAGCCGAGGCAGCCATCGCGGGAACGGTCGCAATTATAACGTGCAGCATTATCAACTGCGTTGATGCGCCGCTTCTCAGATGCGGTGACGGGCTGACTGTGTATTGTTTCAAAAAAAGATCTTCCTTTTCACATTAAATCGTTAAATTGTTTACAGGCAAAGCTGCTTCGCCCGCTCAGCGGGGCGACATTGCAAAGCCCTTGGCAAGCTGGTTCTTTTCCGCCAGCGGTCTTTTCGCGGGGCAGACATAGGTGCAGCTGCCGCAGTTCATGCAGAGGTTTATTTTCAGGCGGTTGAGCCGCTCCCTGTCCTGCTTGTCATAGGCGTGCTCAAACTCCCTCGGCATAAGCCCGAGAGGGCAGGCCTCTATGCACCTTCCGCACCGTATGCAGGGCGAAGGCTTTGCTTCCTCGGCTTCGTGCAGGAAGGCGAGAAAGGCATTTGTGGTTTTCAGCAGCGGCAGCGTGGGGTCGTAAAGGCTTATGCCCATCATCGGGCCGCCCGCTATCAGCCGCTTCATATTCTCTGTATCCGTCTCTGCCGCATTCAGCAGGTCGATCACAGGTGTGCCTATCGGCGCACGGATATTGCAGGGCTTCCCCACAGCGTCACCGTCGATCGTTACCCGTCTTGCGACAAACGGCATACCCGTCTCGGCATAGCTGTTTATCATTCCCACGGTAGATGCGTTCAGCACGATGATCCCGTAATCTGAGGTGAGCCTGCCCTCGCCGATCACCCGCCCCGTGGCATTGTAGGCGATCACCTTCTCCGCGCCCTGCGGATAGCTCGAACGCAGCTTCAGCACCTCGAACCCCTTTTCGTGCGAGAGCTTCTGTCTGAAAAGCTTTATCGCCGCGGGCTTGTTCTCCTCTATGCCTATGCACACCCGTTCGATGCCCAGCACCTCGCGGATAAGCTTCATGCCGTTTATCATGCCGTCCGAATTCTCCATCATCTCGCGGTGATCGCTGGTGATGTAGGGCTCACATTCGGCGGCATTGATTATCAGCGTATCTATATGTGTCTTTTTCTCGTCAAACGCAAGCTTCACATGAGTCGGGAAGCCCGCGCCGCCCATACCGCAGCAGCCCGATGCCCGCACTGCCGCCGCAAGGCTCGCCTTATCGGTTATCACGGGAGGGGACAGCCCCTCGTCGGGAGTCTGCAAGCCGTCCGCCTCTATCTCGACCGTCTTGCAGGTCTTGCCGTTCGGCAGCAGCAGAGAGCCGAGCCCCGTTACCCTTCCCGAAACGCTCGAATGTATCGGGCAGGTCATATTGGTATCTGCGTTTCCTATCACGGTGCCGACGCGCACCTCGTCCCCCGCCTTTACCGTCGGCTCGGCAGGAGCTCCGATATGCTGCGACATGGAGATGACCACCCTTTCCGGACAGGCCGCCTCAACGGTCGCGCAGTTTTCTGTGTTCTTTCTGTGGGAAAGCCTTATCCCATTGAGTCTCATCTATAATAAAAGCTCCTTAAAATACGGCATTGCAAAAATATCATTCACAGCTCCCCGACAGCGTTTCCTTCGCCGAGGCTTGCAATGCTTCGCATTATGTGTTATAATAGTATATGCAATAAAGAAGGCATCGGCTCACCCGTCGCCGAGAAAGCGCTCGCATTCGCGTATGAATGCCCGCAGCCGTGCCGAATCCTCAACAGGCAGCTCTATCCGTCCCAGACCCTTTTCGCTGTCGGTAAACATCAGCTGCTTTATCCTGTGCGGCTCCTCCCGCAGAAAATCCTCCGCAGCCCCGAAGGCATCCTCCTCGGAAAGAGAGAACAGCTCCTGAGAGTTGTGCGGGTTGAGCGAATACACCGCCCTGAGCATACGGTAGGCGCTCACCATAAGAAAAGCCTTTACCGATCTGTCGATCAGCGATATCTTCGACGCTTCGGCAAGCTTAACAAGAAGAGCCGACCCTTCATCGCCTTTCAGCTCGATCGCCGCAGGCCTGTCCGCAGGTTCGGGTATCATTTCGGAAAGCTCCGCACCGTAAAGCTCCGCAAGCTTTGCCGCCGCGGCAAAGGATATCCGCCGCCTGCCGTTTTCAAGCTGCGAGATGCAGCTCTGTGTCACGCCGAGCGCCGAGGCTGCCTTGCTCTGGCTCATGCCCCGCTCCCGCCGAAGTGCCGCAAGCCTTCTGCCCGTTTCACGGTTGTTTGCGAAGAACTGATCGTCATACATAGAGATGACCCTCTCTGAACATACTTTCCAAATATTAGTATCTAATTTATTATACCACAATAATTCTTATTTGTAAAGTGTTATTAATATACAGATTTCATCAATTATATGTAAATTTTCATATTCTAATTGACGAAACGTCAGAAACCAAACCTGCTATGCCTCGCCGCAAACGATAATCTACCCTTACTGCCTGCGGGACCTACTGGGGAAAACCTTTCTGAAGAAAGGTTGTT
>CAMOFU010000140.1 GCA_946613705.1 uncultured Clostridia bacterium | reverse complement strand
CGTTATCTATGGAGGTCATGCAATATGGAGATCAGACCGTTCGATCCCGAGGACGCCGAAGAAACAGCTTCGGTCATTGCCAAAACTCTGCGTATAAGCAACAGCAAGGATTACCCCGAGCAGTACATAGAAACCGTTATAGCCTCTCATTCGGCAGACGAGCTGATAAAGGCTTCAAAAGAACGGCATATGTATGTGATCTGTGACGGAGACCGTATCATCGGAACAGGCGGGATCGCAGGATACTGGGGCAGTCTGACCGAAAGCATACTGCTTACTGTATTTGTTTTGCCCGAGTATCAGGGAAAAGGAGCAGGCAGAAAACTGATCGAGACCCTGGAGAAGGACGAATACTTTTTAAGAGCGCGGCGTATTGAAATACCTGCTTCACTTACAGCGGTCGGTTTTTACCGCAAAATGGGATACGATCACAAAAACGGGGATACAGAGCCCGAGGACGGACTGATGTACCGTTTGGAAAAATTCAGATGAATACCGCTTTACGGCGCTGTACGGTTTTCAGCCCCGAGCAGGACAATGTATCAGCCTGAAACAAAGCAGGGGTCGGGAGGTCCGTGCGCCGCCGCTGCGGTAAAAGATCAAGGAGCGATAATATGTATTACTATATAAAGAATACTCTTGAAAAGGCAGACAAGCTCGATCTGAAAAGGGTAAATGCCAAATTCGCGGCGATCCTGACATCAGCTGAATGGCTTGAACGAAACAAGGACTTCGATATGGGCATAGAAATGGATATTGACCCTGCTTCGATCGATTCCACAAAGGCTGAAGTGAACTATGATTCACTTACAGGGACTTTTTCGGTGCCCGACAGAGATAACATTTCAGGAGCGGTAACGAGCTTTGCCTTCGCACTGGACGAAAAAGGGATAGTATTCATTGACGACAGCGGATATGTAAACAGCATCATAGAAAGCATCATAAACACCAAGAAGTGGGCGAAACCGAGCCTTGAACGTTTTATCTATGATTTTCTGGAGCAAATAGTCTCCAAAGACCAGAAGGCACTTGAAAACATAGATAAGGAGCTTGATTCGATCGAGTCGAATATCCTTAACGGCGACGATAACGATCCTTCGCTGCGGGTCAGCCACATAAGAAGCGATCTGCGTGATATGCGCATCCACTACGAACAGCTTATCGATCTCAGTCAGGAGCTGGAGGAAAATGAAAACAGCTTCTTTTCAAAGGACAACACAAGATACTTCCACCTCTTTACCCAGCGTGTTTCCAGACTTCACGATATGACCTCCTCCCTTCGGGACTATTCCATACAGATACGCGACCTCTATCAATCACGTCTCGACCTCAAACAGAACCGCATCATGACCCTGCTCACCGTAATAACCTCTATTTTCATGCCCCTGACCCTCATCGCAGGCTGGTACGGTATGAACTTCAAGTATATGCCCGAGCTTGAACACAAAGCGGCATACCCGATAATAATCGGGATCAGCATTGCAATAGTCATAGTCAGTCTTATATTCTTCAAAAGGAAGAAATGGCTTTGAAAACAGATAATGCAAAGTCCGCAACACGGCTTTGAACTTATCCGTGTTGAGAACTCTTATGCAAGACGTTATAATTATATCAAAGGGATACTGTCGAAATTCTTTGACTTAACAAGAAGATGAACCGTCGGGGAAGGAGCCTTATTTATGACACTGCTTGTTATCGACGTTCAAAAAGGGATAACTGATGAACGGCTTTACAATTTCAAAACTGTTATCTATAATATCGTCAGGCTTATTGCAGCGGCCCGAAACGGAGGAACAGAAATCATTTTCGTTCAGCACGATGACGGAGAGGGGAGAGGCGCTGCCCTCTGCTTTGCCATATGATAGAGTGAGCGATCATATATTCCGAGTTAGTGCGGCATACCTGTAAGGCAGGTATGCCGCATTTTTATATACCGCTTGTAATGCCGCATGATCTATGATAAAATATTTTTAATAACGCTGCACAATTCTGCACATTTCATTCGTATATATGTTGAGGAGACCGAAAGGAGGGGAGCTTGTGGACAGGCAGCGAATGGCTTTGATATATGAGGATTGTGCCGAAACAGTCACAAGGGCAGCATGGCACTATACGGGCAGCCTGCATACTGCACAGGACTGTGCAGAGGAAGCCTTCCTCAGACTGATGAAGCAGGAGGATATGGAGGACGCTCACATTCTCCCGTGGCTGATAAGAACGGCTGTCAATATCGCAAAGGATACGCTCAAAGCTCACGAGCACAGCCGCACAGTTCCCCTTGACGAACTCTCATGCGCAGCATGCGCTGTGACCGACGACGAGCTCACCCTTTCGGAGCGTGCTGCTATGAGGGCGATGCTGTCTCTTGATGAACGCTACAGACTGCCGCTTTATCTGCACTTGGCGCAGGGCTATACGATAATTGAAACGGCAAGGCTGCTCGGGAAGGGTATGAACACGACCGCCTCGCTGATAAGGCGGGGAAAAAAGCTTTTGCAGAAGGCTTACGAAAAGGAGGGATTCTGATGCGGAAGAATAATGCAGTGAGCAGCTATGTCAGCGGCGTAAATAAGCTGAGCGCCCGTGAAAACCCGTTTGCTGATGATGTGTCTGATGACAGCAAGCGTGAAATAACACATCAAACGGCTTATGTCCGCCCGAAGTACGGGGCATTTGCTGCGGCTGCGGTGCTGATCGTTTTTTTATCTGTCGGAGCGGTCATGTTCGGTCAGCGCATAGGAAAAGACAGCCCTGCGGCAGACAGCTTTGAAAGCACAGTGTCTGATGTTGAAGAGAGCGGGGAAAGCTCCGTCCCTTCGGATGATACAAATTCAAACGAAACGCCTGCCGCGGATAAGTTTACAAATGCTGAAGATGCGATAAATACCTACCGTGAGGCTGACCGTCAGGCACAGGAGATGATGAATGAGATCGACCCGCTGATAGATTCAGCACATGATATAGAAGCGCTGAGAAACGATTTCCTGGCAAGACTCATGCCTCTTGCAAAGACAAGTGACGCTGCTGTGGAATTTTTGAAAAATGTTGATACAAGCGTGCTGCTGCTTAATGTATATAGGCACGAGGGTGACGATGCGGTCAATCTTGTTGTTTTTAACGGTCTGACGCAAAAGATAAAGTTTTCAGGAACAGCCGAGGTTTTTAAGAACAACACAGGCGAGAAATACACTGATGCAGGGATCGCCGAGTCCGTTGCCATTGAGCCTAAAAGCATCGGTGAGATCAGGCTGCTGACGGATGAGCCGCTTATCGGTGAACTGGTTGTAAGCACCAATACAAATGAGGGCGACAGAGTAAGCCTTGGTTTCAATTTCTCTGAAGCTGTCACTACCCTCAGCCGCGAAAGGATAGCTGAGATCACAAAAATACTGAAAAAACAATAATGCACAAATATCGCCCCCTCGTTCGTATATAAAACGAGGGGGCGATGCTTATGGTACTGGTACGGAAGAACCTGAAAAGCCTGATAAGAAATGAGCCTGCGCTGTTCGCGGTGATGCTGATAACTGTTTTCTCGTCAGCGGTCCTGCTGTGTTTTTCTTACGGGCTGTATATGAATTACAACGTCAAGCTGATCGAGAGCAACGCGGAATACAAGGAGCTGACCATTGAGGTCAATGAGGGGCAGATACTGACCAAGGGCAAGCTCTGCGAGTTGGTAGAGGCGCTGCCGCGGGAGCTGACAGACAATGTGGAGATATTCCTGGTAAATGCAAGCTCGGGCAGCATTGCCGACCACCGCCCCGTGACCGATGAGCTCCGCACCGAGCTGGCAGAGAGATTCGGCAGCGAGGTCATGACAGATGACGAGGGACGATCTCTCCGCTTTGATGAGAACGCAGTCATCACCGACTTTGACGGTGCGATATTCTATTTTCGCTTCCGCTACAAGGACGGCGGATATAAATATATCGAGCTGCCCGAGAGCGCTCTGAATGACGGAAGAACGCTTGCAGGCGGCAGATTCTATTCCGACGAAGAATATAACTCAGGCGCTCACGTTGCCGTTGGGATAAGCGCAACGGAGATGAACAGCAATAAAGCGGGTTATCTGTTTGAGGACGGCAAGGCGTGGCTCTGGGGAGAACAGTATGAGATCATCGGAACATCAGATGCCAACGCTTTGCCTACTCCGCCCATAACCGCCGCACCCGATGACCTTGAGCTTATGCCGTATCTGAATATGTACCTTGTGAACGCACTCACAAAGACGGAGTATCGAGACCTGAAAAACACAGCCGAAGCCGTTCTGCCGGGAATGTTCCGTTTTGAGGAGCTGACCTTCCCCGACAGTGAGAGCGTTTATGTCTACAACAATATCATATTGATCTCGGTGCTGATCGCAGTGATGTCGTCAGTGAATTTCGTGATGCTCTATCGCTGCATACTAAAACGCCGAAGCAGGGTGCTTGCGATAATGCGGCTCTGCGGGTGCAGCCTTGCAAAAGCGTCTTGGGCGTGTATCATTGAATGTCTTATCATCGGCATACCGACCTTTGCAGCGGGGCTTGCGGTGTTTGTCCCGCTGATGAAGGGCAGGCTCTCGGAGATATTCCCGTATATGAGGGGTGCTTACTCCGCAAAGGTGTATGCTGTGATATTCGTCGGATATATCATTGTGCTTCTTGTGATGCTGACGGCTATGATCGCCGTGAATATACGCGGCAGCATCTCGTCGGCACTGAAAAAGAGGGGGTGAGGGTATGCTGATAAAATACTCTGCAAGGTCGTTCGGGCGCTATCTTATCATGAACCTGCTGACCGTCATACAGCTTGCGGCAGTGCTGACTATGACTGCATTTTCGGTGAGTGCCGTGTCGCTGAGGCTGTCGCGATATACACCCTTCAAGGACGAATTCACGAGCAGCGGGCGGGTCGCTCTGATAGGCTCATTTGCACATAACGGCGAGCTTAACGGTGATTTCAAAATGATAAATACAAGTGAAGAAATGTCGGCATATCTCACAACAGAGATCAAAGCTCTCGGCATACATATGTGTGATGCATATATCGACGGCAGGAACGATATTGTGATACGCTC
Organism: uncultured Clostridia bacterium; assembly: GCA_946613705.1. Classification (GTDB taxonomy): domain Bacteria; phylum Bacillota; class Clostridia; order Oscillospirales; family Ruminococcaceae; genus FB2012. Next base: position 1,534 of record CAMOFU010000140.1, on the reverse strand, counting down.
GGCAGACGATGAGATCGTCAAAAGATATGTGCCTGCACTCTCAGAGGGCGATTGGTTCGCAGACAGCGGTATTTGCGCAGCTGTGACCGAAAACAGCGGTCTTCACCTCGAAGATACTCTTACTGTCTGCTACTGCACAGCAGACGGGACCGAAAAAACGCTTGAAGCTGCCGTGACCGCCGTTATCAAAAAAGATGCAAAGCTGGCAGGCTTTTCGGGCGACAATGACGGTCCGCAGAAGGATACCTTTGAGCTGTTCTACCGCAGTGCAGACGAGCAGAATGGCAAGGCAGCCGTCTTGCTGCGCGAGAGCGATATGCCCGAGGATATGGTGCGGAGCTACACAGGAACGCTGCTTATGAATTACAGCAATGCCGACGAAAAGCTGATAACCGAAAAGCTTTCAGCCTGCGGAGCAAATTATTCGATCAATATGACGGAGCTTGACAAGATCGGCCGCCGCTATCTTTCGGAGCAGCTTTACGAGCTGGTCCCGCTGATCGTTATACTCTGCATAATGACGCTGGTGGGCAGCATCAGCACCTCTGCGCTGTCCACAAGAGAACAGCTGCGCGACTACTCGGTATTCACTCTATGCGGATCAAGAAAGAACAGCTGCATTCTGATCGGACTTATCCAAAGTATTATGGCTCTGCTGCTTGCGGCCTTGACAGCGCTTTCGGCAGGAGCAATGCTGATGCATATTTTCCCCGGGCGTTTTTATTTCAGACCCGACCTGCTCATGCTGCTGAGTGAGGGCATTATCGCAGTGTTGTTTATCGCAGTTTCGCTCGGCGTTCCCGCGCTGATGATAGGCAGGAGCTCTGTAAAGGAGCTTCTTGATGCGGATTAAGGAGGCAGTCATGATAAAGCTGAACAATATAGTTAAGGTCTACAATCCGAAAAAGGCAAACGAATTTGAAGCTCTGCACAAGGTGTCCGCCGAAATACAGGACGGCGAGCTTGTTGCGATTATCGGCAGATCGGGTGCAGGGAAGTCAACGCTTCTGCACATTCTCGCCTGCATTGATTCTTACCAAGACGGCGAATACAGCATTGACGGCACTCTCATCAAAAACCTGTCCGAGCGGCAGTATGCAAAAATACGAAACGAAAAGATAGGCATGGTGATGCAGGACTTTGCACTTGTTGAAGATCTCACAGCGCTTGAAAATGTGATGATACCGCTCAACTTCTCGAAGAAAAAGATAAAGGGCAAGAAGGAAAAAGCGCTTGCTGCCCTGCGTTCGGCAGGCATTGAGGAGCTTGCCAAAAAGCCCTGCAATAAGCTTTCGGGCGGACAAAAGCAGCGGGTCGCAATAGCGAGGGCTATCGTCAACGAGCCATCTATGATACTTGCGGACGAGCCGACGGGGGCGCTTGATACAAAGACCTCCGCCGAGATAATGGAGCTGTTCAAGACGCTCAATGAGCAGGGCAGAACGGTGGTCATCGTTACTCATGATATGAACGTGGCAGAGCAGTGCGGGAGGGTGATAGAGATAATTGACGGGAGGATCGCAGGCAGTTAAGG
>CAMOFU010000139.1 GCA_946613705.1 uncultured Clostridia bacterium | reverse complement strand
CGCGTCTGCCAAGCCTTGCTTGCAAGGCTTTTTCTGCACACACCTGCAAATATAATATCCGATATTTTCACACGCCTCAGACTTGGCGGGGTGGGTGCCGTGCTCTGATCACAGAGGTTACGCACTGATCCACATATGGCTGACCCTGTGCAGCTGTAATGGCTTTATCGGGTCAACAAAAATATTATATCACGTTTTGATCTGTTTGTCAAGCACTTTTTTGAGGTAATGTTGAATTTTCATAGTTTTTTTCATGGAAATTTTTCTTTTTTGAGTTGTATAAAATTTCTCAAAGCGGTTGCAATTGTCGGAATTATGTGTTATAATTAAATTTGTATGATTATATATTATATATAAGGAAGGAATGTTTTTTCATGGCGTTTCTGGACAACCTGATAAACGGCATCAGCCTCGGAAGCATCTATGCGGTCATCGCTCTGGGCTATACGCTGGTGTACGGTATCGCTAAAATGCTTAATTTTGCACACGGCGATGTTATTATGGTGGGCGGATATGTTATCTTTACCGCAATGACTTCAATGAAGCTCAACGGCTACCTCTCTGTGCTTATCGCAGTCGTTTGCTGCACGGTGCTGGGTATCGTGATCGAAAAGGTCGCCTATAAGCCGCTGAGACAGTCTACAAGTCTTGCGGTGCTTATCACTGCGATAGGTGTCAGCTACTTCCTGCAAAATATCGCGCTGCTGATCTTCGGCGAAAAGCCCGTTACCTTTACATCTGTCATCAATATCCCCAAGCTTTCGCTGTTTGACGGGCAGATCGTTGTAAAGAGCGAGGCTATCGCTTCTATCGTAATATCGGTCATCATCGTGGTCGGGCTCTCGCTGTTCGTGAACAAGACCAAGAGCGGCAGGGCGATGCTCGCTGTCTCGGAGGATAAGGACGCGGCTCAGCTGATGGGTATAAATGTAAACAGAACGATCTCGCTGACCTTTGCGATCGGCTCGGGTCTGGCGGCGATCGCGGGCGCACTGCTTTGCTCCGCTTACCCCGTGCTCTCGAACACCACGGGTGCAATGCCGGGCATCAAGGCATTTGTGGCAGCTGTGTTCGGCGGTATCGGCTCTATTCCCGGTGCTATGATCGGCGGACTGCTTATCGGTGTTATCGAGATACTCGGGCGCGCATATATCTCTCCGCAGCTTGCCGATGCGATCGTGTTCGCGGTGCTTATCGTGGTGCTCATGGTCAAGCCTACGGGCATACTCGGCAAGAAGGTAAATGAAAAAGTCTGACGAAGGAAAGGATAGATAGACGTGAAGCAATTCTTAAAGCCGGCAACGCGCCGAAGCTTCATTACATATGCCATACTTATCGCTGCGTTTATAGCTGTTGAGGTAATGGTCTCGACAGGCAGTGCGAGCAATATGTTCAAGGGGCTGCTGGTGCCGTTCTGCGTTTATTCCATTGCGGCTGCCTCGCTTAACCTCACCGTCGGCATACTGGGCGAGCTGAGTCTCGGGCAGGCAGGATTTATGTGCATAGGTGCTTATTCGAGCGCCATATTCTCTGTTGTGACCAAGGATACGATCACAGAGGCATGGGTCAGGTTCCCGATAGCGCTGCTCATAGGCGGCATCTTTGCTGCTCTGTTCGGAGTGCTTATAGGCATACCCGTGCTCAGGCTCCGCGGCGACTATCTCGCTATCGTAACGCTTGCGTTCGGTGAGATCATCAAGAACGTCTTTGCCGCGCTCTATGTCGGCTACGACAGCAGCGGGCTGCATTTCTCGCTCACCAGTCAGGGCGACCTGAACCTTGCGCCCGACGGCAAGATGCTTATAAACGGCGCACTCGGCATCTCGGGCACACCGAAGGATTCAACCTTCGAGATAGGCTTCATCGTGCTGATGATCTCGCTTATCGTGCTGTATAACTTCATCAATTCCCGCACGGGCAGGGCAGTCATGTCTGTCCGCGACAACAGGATAGCAGCCGAGTCGATCGGTCTGAACATCACTAAGTTCAAGCTCATCACCTTCGGGCTCACCGCGTTTCTGGGCGGTATCGCAGGGGCGCTCTTCTCGCATAACCTTGCGTCGCTGCAGGCCTCGAAGTTCGATTATAACCTTTCGATACTCATTCTCGTATTCGTCGTGCTGGGCGGCATCGGAAATATCCGCGGAAGCGTTATCGCTGCGGTGATCCTCACCTATCTGCCCGAGGTGCTCAGAAGCATCAACAACTACAGAATGCTGATCTATTCGATCGTGCTGATCGTTATGATGATCTTCACCTCGAATGCAAAGATCCGCGGCTTTTTCACAGCAAGCTTTATGAGGCTGAAGGGGCTTGTATTTAAGAACAAGGCTGCAAAGGAGGGTGACTGATATGGCTCTTCTTGAAGTAAAAAAGCTGGGCATATCGTTCGGCGGTCTGCGTGCCGTGGATGATTTTTCACTGACTATTGAAAAGGGACAGCTCTACGGGCTTATCGGACCGAACGGTGCGGGCAAGACAACGATCTTCAACCTGCTCACGGGCGTTTACAAGCCTACCGACGGCACTATCCATCTCGACGGACAGAACATCACGGGCAGGAGCAATATCGAGATCAATAAGGCGGGGATCGCAAGAACATTTCAGAATATAAGACTATTCTCAAATCTTTCGGTTCTGGACAATGTAAAGGCGGGGCTTTCAAACCATTATGCCTATTCCACCGCAGCGGGAGTGTTCAGGCTGCCCAAGTATTTCAGGCAGGAAAAAGCAATGAACGAGCGTGCGATGAAGCTGCTGAAGCCCTTTGAGCTTGACGGCGACGCTGATGTGCTCGCGTCCAATCTGCCATACGGCAAGCAGCGCAAGCTTGAGATCGCACGCGCACTTGCTACCGAGCCCAAGCTGCTGCTGCTCGATGAGCCTGCGGCGGGCATGAACCCCAAGGAGACTGCGGGACTGATGAATACCATTCTGACCGTGAGAGAAGAATTCGGTGTGACCGTACTGATGATAGAGCACGATATGTCGATCGTTTCGGGTATGTGCGAAAGGCTTTCTGTCCTGAATTTTGGACAGCTGCTCTGCGAGGGGCCGACTGCCGAAGTGCTTTCGGACCCCGAGGTCATCAAGGCATACTTAGGCGAGTAAGGAGGGGATAGGTATGGCAATGTTGGAGATAACCGATCTGCACGTTTACTACGGCATGATACAGGCGCTCAAGGGCATCTCGTTCGAGGTCAATGAGGGCGAGGTAATTGCTCTCATCGGTGCTAACGGCGCAGGCAAGACCACCACGCTGCACACGCTGACAGGCATACTCCCCGCGCGGTCGGGCTCGATAAAGTTCAACGGTACCGAGCTTACCAGAACTCCCGCACACAAGATCGTAAAAATGGGCATAGCTCATGTTCCCGAGGGGCGAAGGATATTCCAGCAGCTTACGGTGCTGGACAATCTGCGGCTCGGGGCATTTACCCGCAAGGACAAGGACGGCATAGCGGAGGATATGGTCAAGGTCTACAAGCGCTTCCCGAGACTGGAGGAAAGAAAGACGCAGATCGCAGGCACGCTCTCGGGCGGCGAACAGCAGATGCTCGCAATGGGCAGGGCGCTGATGTCAAAGCCAAAGATCATCGTGATGGACGAGCCCTCGATGGGTCTTTCCCCGATCTTTGTAAGCGAGATCTTTGATATCATCGAGTCTATCCGCAAGGACGGCATGACGGTGCTGCTCGTTGAGCAGAACGCAAAAAAGGCTCTTGCCATCGCAGACAGGGCATATGTGCTCGAAACGGGGCGGATAACTCTGTCGGGCAAGGCCTCAGACCTTATCAATGACGAGAAGGTCAAGAAGGCTTATCTGGGAGAATAATCATCAAGGGGGTATTACCGTGGCACAGATCATCACCATTGCCCGCGGCATGGGAAGCGGCGGAAGGACTATAGGCAAGATGCTTTCCGAGGAGCTGGGGATAAAGTATTATGACAAGGATCTTATCCGCCTTGCCAGCGAGGAGAGCGGCATCAGCGAGGCATTCTTCGGCAGAGTTGACGAGAAGATCAAGACCTCGTTCATAAAGCGCGGGGGTGTATACAAGGGCGGAGTGCTCGACCCCTCGAGCAGGGACTTCACCTCTGACCGCAACCTGTTCAATTATCAGGCGAAGATAATCAAGCAGCTTGCCGATAAGGAGCCTGCCGTGATCGTCGGCAGATGCGCCGATTATATCCTGCGTGACCGCAAGGACGTGATAAAGCTGTTCATCTACTGCGACCGCGAGACTGCGATAAAAAACGTTATCGAGGCTTACGGCAATGACGAGAAGGAGGCGGCAAGGCTGGTCGAGAAGACCGACCGCGACCGCAGCAGCTACTACCGTCACTACACGGGCAGAGACTGGCTCAACGCGAGCAACTATAATATCTGCCTCGACACCTCGAGCCTTGATTACGCGACCTGTGTGAAGATAATCAAGGGCTATATCGAGATAATAAACGATCGCTGATAAGTAAAAGCGCAAAAGCCGCCCCGAGCACGGAGCGGCTTTCGTTATGTCCTGCTGTGTTTATTCTGCCTTGCCCTCGATATCGTCAAGCCCCATAGTTATGAGCGGGCTTGCGGACGATGCGACCTTCGGAACGGAGCCGTCCCACTTTTCGAGCATCTGGTATTTGAGCAGCTGATCGCTCAGAGATTCGGTGAGCACCTTGTTTGCCTCTGCCTGAGCCTCTGCCTTGGCCTTGATAGCCTCTGCCTCGGCATTTGCAGCCTTGACCTTCTTCTGAGCATCTGCATCTGCGATAACGAGCTGCTCCTCCTGCTCGGTCTTGGTCTTCAGCAGGTTCTGCTCGGCTACCTGCTTCTGCTCGATAGCGTTGTTGAATTCTGCCGAGAAGTCAAAGTTCACAATGTTGAACTTTTCGATCTGTATACCGTAATCCGAGACCTTGGATTCAAGCTGCTCCTTTATCTCCTGACCGACCTGATTGCGCTCGGTGATGAGCTGCTCGGCGGTGTATTTCGCACTTATCGCCTTCATCGACTCCTGTACGGCAGGCATCAGTATCACCTGCTGATAATCCGCGCCGATGTTCTTGTAGATCGAAGCCGATGCGTCCGAACGAACGCGGAAGTTTACCGCGATCTTGGAGTTAACGGTCTGTAAGTCCTTAGAGACCGCGCTTGCATCTGTTTCATATACCTGTATCTTGTTCGACACGATCTCGAGTGTCTGCACGAACGGTATCTTCAGGTGGAAGCCCTCGGAATAGGTGTTCTCCGATACCGAGCCGAGCGTTACCATCACACCTGTGGAGCCCGCAGGTACGACTGCGCCTGCCGAGAACACCACGACCAGTGCAGCGATCACGATAACTATTATCGCCGCGATAAGTCCGCCCTTGCTCTTTCCACCCGTTTTTCTGCTCTTGATATCTACGAATTCATTGTTTGCCATATCCATTCCTCCTTTATTTATTCACGGCTGCTGCGGTCATCAGTAATCATATTCGAGCTCTGCAAATTCGCTCTCCGCCATTCGCCTGTAATACGAGGCGCGGTAGCCGAGTATCATTATCAGCAGCACCCGCCGCAGTCTCCTGCGGTTCTCGCCCTGAAAGCTGCGGTCGAGCCGCTTCTCGATCTCCTCGTCTATCTCCTCACGGCTGTGAAGATCGTCCTGCGTCATCTGGGTGAGCAGCTGGCACATGAGGTTGTAAAGCTCGGTATCATGCATTATATCGTCGTTGAGATCATCTACCTCGCCGTTGATGTATTCCATCAGCCGTGCGATATCCTCAAGCCTTATCGTGCCGCGCAGGATATTGATAAGCATTATCCTCACGACCTGCCGCTCGCCGTATTTCTTGCCGACGGTGGGTGCGACCCAGCCGCGCTTTATCCAGTTCTGAATGGTCGAGCCCTCCAGACCTGTGAGTGTGGCAAGCTGCGAAAGTGTCAGCCCGCCTGTTGCGTCCAGTATCGGTGAAATGACAGAGAACGCATTCGATGCTCCGCGCTCGTCGAAATCAAGCGCCGTCCCGGGCAGCTTATCAAGCATCATAGATATGACCTCCTTTTTCGGTGTGATAGCTGCTCCTTCTTCTTGTCTGCACGTTTTTTCTTTTGCTTTTCGCAATATCTGTATATCGTTTCCGATACTATGATTATATCACAGGTTCACTTGAACCGCAAGTCTGTTCTTATGATTGAAAATCTTGTTTTCGCCTGTTTTGACAATTTACGCTGTATTTTTCTGCGGATATCTCAGATTTTCTCTTGTTTTCTGCCGATTCTGCGATTTGCGTATATCCGAAGGATATCGGGGAATAACAATAACCGTAAAGCTGCAAAGGAGCTGATAAAATGAGCAGACAGCAAAACCCCAAAAAGCACAAAAAGCCCGCAGAAGCGGTGTTTGACGACGAGAAGGATCTCGAGCTCGAACAGATAGCCGCCGATTACGACCCCGATGCACCCGATGTACGGACGGGGCTCGATTCGGGCGCGGCATCTGTAAACGAGATGACGGGGCTGATACCGAACGGCGGCAGGCAGCCGACAGGGGAGTACGAGTCACAGAAGGACCTGTTCCCGTTTGCCGAGCCGAATATCCTGCCGAGGTAGGGGCAGAAAA
>CAMOFU010000138.1 GCA_946613705.1 uncultured Clostridia bacterium | reverse complement strand
CTTCGGCTGCCGTCAATTCTCTATGCTGTTCACCGCCCCGATGAAAACGGGAAGCTTGTTTTCCAGATCGACTATCGCAAACAGATACGGGCGGTCAAGTGTAATGTTCTTGAACTTATCCTCATCTATGATCGCAGCACCCTCGGTCATTACTATCTCCGTTGCTGCTGCGGCCTTGGTACCGCTGCGATCGACCTCGATATGCGTTTTGTGGATAATATCGCTGATAACGAGCTCTTCCTCTGTCTTTGCCATTCTCGTGAAATCTGTATTGGCAAATGCGTGTTCGAGCCCAAGCCCGCGCACCTCCTCGGCAATGCTGTCCTTCCAGTCGAACGTGAATTCGGGCATCTCGGCATTCACGGTATACGCGGTATACTCGGGGCTTTCAAACATTGCACGGAAGCTGCTGCCGTCAAGCGATCCTGCAAGCTCCTTCAGTGAAACACCCTCATTCGGCAGCAGAGCCGCAAAGCCGTACCGCCCGCCCTTGTACGGCTTGACAAAGCCCTCAGCCTTGTCATTAGTGAGGTAGAGATCCTCTGACGAAGCAAGCATCGTGCAGGGCTGTTCTTCGCCCTTGCTGTTTTTAAAGCTGCCGTCGTTAATGGCTATCTGCATATACGGCAGGCTCCACTCGCCCTCGAAGGCTATGCAGTTTATCAGCACGGCAAGCTCATCGGGAGTGAATTTTTCCTTGATCCCGTCGATCATGCCGTTTGTCTTCTCCTTGACCCAGCCGTTGAGCTTATCGAGGGTATCCTTATCGAACGGGGCAAGGAAGCTGTCCGCATCCAGGCTGCGCTTGCAGGTCTCGGCATACTCGGGCAGCAGAGTGATGCGTTCACTGTCACGCACCCAGATCGAATCGGCTATCCCGAACGAAACGTCCTTGCTTTCCCGTGCCGAACTGATAAGGGCATTCAGATTCTTGTTGATATCATCGAGCTTCTGCCCGCCATCGCCGCCGAGCAGCTTTTCAAATTCTGCAAGTGTAGTGCCGCCCGCACCGTTCGCGGCCAGCGCAAGTGACAGTATGACCGACTCGGGAGAGATAACGGCATTATCCCCGCGCTCGATATCGTCAAGGCAGATGCTTTTGAACAGTCTGAAAGACAGGTCAGCGGCATTGCTGTCGAACTGCTCGTCTGTATCGTTCCCGTCCGCTTCAAAGCCGATCGTTTCGGCTGCGGGCTCAATGGCAGCTGCTGCCGTATCCGAATCATTTGCCGTGTCACCTTTACCGCAGGCAGCGGCGGAAAGCGCTATTGTTACCGCCATAACAGCGGCTGCTATTTTTTTACAGATCATATTGTTACCTCCTGTTATCCTTCTCATCATCAAGATCACATTTTCTGTAATACGAAAGCCTCCGTTTGTAATTATATACGAACGGAGGCTTATAGTTTTATGGAGTAATATTATACAAATTTTGCCGATTGTTATTGTGCAATATTACAGCTTTGCCAGCTTAGCGAACTCGGCTTTGAGTGCGGGATAGATCTCTCTGTAAAGCTGATAATACTTCTCATACTCAGGGACCTTGGCGGCATCGGGCTGCTGTATCTTGTCTGTCTTCACAACTGCCTTGCAGGCCTCGGGCACACTTGAATAGATCCCCGCGCCTGTCAGAGCCAGCAGTGCCACACCCAGTGCGGGACCTTCCTTGGAGGCAGCGGTCTTGACGGGGCAATTGTACAGATCGGCGAGCATTGAGCGCCACAGCGGAGAGCTTCCGCCGCCGCCGCAGGCCATCATATCCGATACATTTATATCCATCTCGCGGAACACCTCAACGCAGTCGCGCAGGCTGTAGCTCACGCCCTCCATTACGGCGCGGAGCATCTCCTTTTTGGTGTGCATAGCAGAAAGCCCGAAGAACACGCCGCGCGCATCGGGGTCAAGGTGCGGGGTGCGCTCACCCATAAGATACGGCAGGTAGAGCAGTCTGTTTGCGCCGACGGGGACAGTCTCGGCCTGCTTATCCATCAGGTAATACTCGTCTACGCCCATGTATTTTGCAGTCTCTTTCTCGGAGCCGCAGAAATTGTCTCTGAACCATTTCAGCGAAAGACCGGCTCCCTGAGTAACACCCATAACGTGCCAGCTGTTCGGTACGGCAGCGCAGCAGGTATGCACTCTGCCCTTGGGATCTATAGAGATGGAGGATGTGTGTGCGAATACAACGCCCGAGGTTCCGATCGTAGTGAAAGCCTTGCCGTCCTCGCAGACACCTGTTCCGATAGCGGCAGCGGCATTGTCGCCCGCTCCGCCGACCACGATCGTGCCTTCATTGAGCCCCAGCTCCTCAGCCATACACTTAGTGAGCTTGCCCGTGACCTCGCAGGACTCATAGACCTTGCCGAACCAGCTCTTGTCAAGTCCGAATGCAGATATCAGCTCATCGGACCATTTCCTGTTGGGAACGTCAAGCAGCTGCATACCCGAAGCATCGGAGACCTCTGTAGCATACTCGCCGGTCAGCACGAAGCGCAGGAAATCCTTCGGCAGCAATATATGAGCTATCTTCTCAAAATTCTCGGGCTCATTATTTTTTACCCAGAGTATCTTTGCGGCAGTCCAGCCGGTCAGCGCAGGGTTTGCTGTGATCTCGATGAGCTTTTTCTCGCCGACATTCTCATTCATCCACGCTACCTCGTTAGCTGTTCTCTGATCGCACCAGATTATCGAGGGACGAATAACGTTGTTGTCCTTATCCAGCATAACAAGGCCGTGCATTTGACCCGAGATACCGATACCCTTGACATCGTCCTTGCTCACACCGCTCTGGGCCATGACCGCCTTGATGGTGTTTATCATAGCGTTCGACCAGTCTCCCGGCCACTGCTCAGCATAGCCGTTCTTGGGCTGGTACATAGGGTATTCGATAGTCTTGGAGGCAATAACGGTGCCTTTTTCGTCAAACAGAACTGTCTTTGTTCCGCTCGTTCCACAGTCAACTCCGATTACATAAGCCATTATGATCTCTCCTTTTCATTATCAACCGATCTTAGTTATCAAGATCCCTGTTTTCGTCATTCTCATCATTCTTGATACCGATGATAGCAACAACGAGCGCCGCCATCGGTATCTCATCATTCTCGTCCTCAAACTCGAACTCATAGCTCTCGCCCCAGGTCATCATCTTTTTGTGGATAGTACCTATCTGCATTTCATTCTTTGTGATGACATACTCTGTCTGGAGAAAATTGCTTTTGATCTCCCAGCCCAATGCAGCCCAGCTATATTTCACTTTCATAAAGCTGGTCTTAGCTCTCAGATCACCTGCGTCCTGACCTCCGAGAGTGAACTTATAGAGACTGATAATGGGGCCGAGCGACTTTTGCACCTCAGCGACCTCATTCATATCCTTATCCAGAATATGAAAGTGTCTGACAAGAGAAATAAAAGCGGGATTAACATAATACCTTGTCTCCTCAAACTCATCAAAGATCGTGAACTGTGTTCTGAGCGAGAAATGCTTTTTCTTTAAATAGAGCTTCATAGTGATGACCTCCTTAATTACAATAATACTCTACTCTTATAATAACACACAACCGAGCGGTTTGTCAACAAAAAACTCCCGACCATAAAAGATCGGGAGTCTGAATTATTCACATTGTGAATGCTCTCAAAGGATCATCCCTTAACGGCACCGAGTGCGATACCGCGGATAATGAACTTCGAGAGAACGAGGTATACGATAGCAACAGGTATGATCGAGATACCGATAGCCATGTATACAGCACCCATATCAAACTTAGCGTAGTCAGCACTACGGATAATAGCGATAACGATAGGAAGTGTTCTCTTATCCTTATCATCCAGAAGCAGTGCAGGAATGAAGTAATTGTTCCAGCTTGATACGAATGTGAATATAGCCTGAACTGCAATAGCAGGCTTTAAGATCGGCAGGATCAGCGAGTTGAAAGTCCTGAACTCACCCGAGCCGTCGATTCTTGCCGCTTCAACGATATCCAACGGCAGCGAGCTCTCCATATACTGCTTCATGAAGAAGAATGTAGCGGGAGCAGCGATCGAAGGAACGATCAGCGGGATAAAGCTGTTAAGCAGACCAAACGAACGCATCAGGTTTACGAAACCGAGCGCGGAAACCTGTGTAGGAACCATCATTATCATAAGAATGAAGGTGAACATAGGCTTTCTGAGCTTGAAGTCATAAACGTGGATAGCGTAAGCTGTAAGTGCAGAGAAATAAGTAGAGAGGAATGCGGAAAGGCCTGAAATGATAAGTGAGTTTTTCAGGGAGTTCAGCATTTTCCAGTCAGAGTTGTTGACAACTGTCTTGAAGTTCTTCCACAGATACGTTCCGGGAACCAGCGAGAAGCCTTTCTGAATATCACCGCTCGCCTTAGTCATATTAACGATAAGCATAATGAACGGGAACAGAGAAATTATCGCAAAAAAGGTAAGAACAACATAACAGATTATACGTCTGACTAATATCTGCTGTGAACTGGATTTTGCTCCAACAGCATCAATCGGTGCAGCCATTATCTCTTACCTCCTTTCGCCTTTTTCTTCTTCTTAGTATCCGGATCCCTGTTGAGGAAGAAGATGATCATACTCAGAACACCTGCCACTACAAACAGCAGAAGCGAAAGAGCACCGGCTAAACCGTAGTTCTTTGAATACAGGTGCTTATTCAGATACATAACGATCGTCATACTTGTTCTGTTTACAGACTCACCGCCGTTTGTGATGATCTGCGGAACGTCGAACATTTGCAGACCGCCGATGAGCGAGGTGATGAGAACGTAAAGAAGAATAGGACGGATAAGCGGGATAGTGATCTTCCAGAAGGTCTGCGTCGGATTTGCACCGTCTATCTGAGCGGACTCATAGAGTGACGGATCAATACCGTTGATAGCAGCCATCAGCATGATCGTTGTATTACCATACCACATCAGGAAGTTTATCAGGGAGATAATACCTCTCTGCGTCCAGATATGATTAAAGAACATATAAGGAGAATCCGATCCGGTAATGCTCTGGTAAACGCTGTTTATAGGACCGTTCTGAGAAAACAGAGTAAAGAACAGCATACCCATAGCAGCTGCCATGATTACGTTAGGAAGGTAAAAGATTACCTTATATGCGCCAGTTTTCAGTTTTAATCTCAGATCTGTGAACCAGGAAGCAAACAGAAGAGAGAAGAATATCTGCGGGATAAAGCCAAGCATCTGAAGGATAAAGGTATTGCCGAGATACTTGCCAAGCTCGCCGCCTTTGTTTACAAACAGCTCTTTATAATTCGCAAGACCAACCCATTCAGGGTCCAGCTGACGACCATACATATCGGTATAGGTCTCGAAGAAAGAATTATAAAAAGTAGATACAAGTGGAATTAGATTAAAAAGCACGAACACTATAATAAACGGGAGCATAAATATGTAGCCCCATTTAGCATAGCTTATAGATTTTCTTCGCATCCGATCACCTTCTATATAGCTGAGAACGACTATATCCTTTCCAAAATTATTGATAAAAACCGGGGAGGGCAAAAACCCACCCCGATTATGATCAAGTATTAAGAGTTACTATTCTTAACAGCTATGCAGCTATTACGAAGGTCTCTTCAGAGTAGGATACTTCTCGATAGCAGCTGTATAGAACTTCTCGAGAGCCTCTTCCTTGGAAGAAACGTTGCCGGTGAAGTAATCCTTGAATGCAGCCTGGAAGGACTCATTCAGACCCTGATCGTAAGGTCCGAGCTTGGAAGTATCAATGTTCGGAGCAGACTTAACGAACAGAGCGATATGGTTCTGACCGCCGAGGAACTCGGAGCTGTAATCCTTAGCCAGCTCTTCCATTGCAGGCTGGTTGTTGGTGTAGTCCTGAGTTGTCTTGGTGATGTTCAGCAGAACGTCCTTATTGCAGGACATAGCCTTCATGATGTCAAGAACCTCTTCCTTGTTGTCGGTACCGTCTGCTGCGCAGATCCATGTGCCGCCCCAGAAATAAGCCTGAGGACCTTCGCAAACTCTGTACTTACCATAGAGGCCGTCCTTCTTGCCTGCATTGTCTTCTGCATTCTCAGCAAGAGTGAAGTTGATGCCCCATGTAGAATAGAAGAAGCCGAATACCTTACCCTTGGAGCCCTGGTCAGCCTTCCACTGGTCATCCCACAGCGAAGTACCGTTGTTGTAGCCCTTATCTGTGTACTCCTTGGTCTGGTCAACCCACTTCATCAGGTTATCATCAATTGTGATCTCGTTGTTAGCGTTTACCCAAGCCTTGGAAACGTTGTTCGAGAAGGTTCTGTAGCTGTCATCATAACCCGAAAGCATGAAGTAGCCTTTCTCCTTCATCTGAGCAGCAACAGCATTGAAGTCATCCCAGTTGGAGATCTTAGCCTGAACCTCTGTAGGATCGTCAGTGCCGAGAACTTCCTTAGCGATGTCAGCTCTGTAAGCGAACAGACCCGGAGTAGCCTGCCATGTAACAGCCTCGAGGTCGCCGTTAGCGTCTGTAGCAACCTGCTGTGTATACTTGTACTGATCCTTGATATCGTCGTCAGTAAGACCAACTTCCTTAACAGGCATTACATACGGTCCGTTTACATACTTCAGAGCGTAGTCAGCCTCGATCAGGAACATATCGATCTT
>CAMOFU010000137.1 GCA_946613705.1 uncultured Clostridia bacterium | reverse complement strand
CATATCTATTATATCATGCATTATCATGATTGTCAAGTGGTTTTGGAATTTTTTTGCGCTTTTTTTACGCTGGCTTTTTTACGCTTAGTTTTTAGTTTTTTCGCTTTGATATTCCGAAAGAGACAGTGCAGCCGATAACCCCCCGTTTGAGCTCGACCTGTAGGATATCAACTGCCTTGCCTGTTCCTGCAACTACTATTTTCATCATTGGTCTGATATGCTCCTTACTTTACCTGCGCTTCGTCTATGTTCCACTGCTCGCCGAGAACAAAGTCAAACTCATCGGGAACGAGGCGCGTAATTCCGCTCCACGGAGTGAAAGTCATTTCCCCGAAGTATATCCTTTGCTTTATCAGGTACAGATCGACCCTGACATGGGAAAATCCCTCACTGAGCTTCTCGGCAAGTCTGAGCATCGTTTCGTACTGTGCAGGTTTTTCAATATCGCCTGTATAGTCTTCACACGCCTTGAATCTCCAGTCCAGCCGATGCCAGTTCACATCAAAGTTGACCTGCTTGTGACCGTGGTATCTGTCTATATCAACAGAACAGCAGTATGGTTTTCCGTCAAAACAATAAATTTTGTAATCGGGGAGATCTTTTGTTCCCTCGCATTCCATAAGCTTTTCTGCGATGATAACGGGTTTGATAGCCTTATAGTGGAATTGTCCGCGCTCCGCCCAAAACGGATAAGCAAGCCAGTGATTCAGCTTTTCAATAATATGTTTCCTTTTGATATCCTTTTTATTCCTGACGATGATGATCGCAGACGACGCATTGTTCGTTTTCAGCACAAAGCTGTTCGGCAGCCGATCAAAGTCTATGTCCTCAGCCCTCTGCCATACACCGAGGAGAGGGATAAGATACTCTTCTCCGATCCTTTCCTTCACCCATTTCCTGACCGCATACTTATCCGCGAGGACGGAATAGATCGGCTGATTGTCGTTGAGCTTTCGCCACTGTATCTTTTCCGTATACCTTCTCGGAGCATCCAAGTTCAGATCATGCCCCACCTTTCTCCTGTACTGCTCTTTGATCGTTTCGATCCACTGCTCTCTCGTCAGCTGTGTATTCGGCATGATCTTTTCAAGTCGTTTTCTATCATCATGTACCGCCATACGGTACGGGAACAGTTTTTTGAGGACCTTGCGTATATAGCGCTTGATCGGCATAGTTTCTTCCTCCGTTTTGCTGAGACTGCGGAACGGGGTATCACTGTGAGCCTTTGAGCTTTTTGAGCTTTCTTTTGAGCCTTCTTACAAGACGATCAGCATATAAACTGTAAGTAGCGAGCCTTGCCGACCACGGCAGTGACAGGCGCTTTCTTGCCCGTTTCAGGGTCCTGCGCGAATCCCGCTGTATCCATGATACAGATTCCTTTCTTTCTTCTGCTGCACGATCATACTGCTTTCTCAGTTTATTGATCCTCCACACGACAAATCTTTCAAGCTGCTCTCTGCCCGCGTCAGAAAGCGGACGTTCCTCATATGCATCAAGCAAGCCGTCTATGCCGACGCAAATGCCGTGAGCCGATTCTTTTGCAGAACGATTTACCATTGTCGAGCCGACCCGCTCTCTGTACCAATACAGCTGAGCATCAATACACTCAATACGTTCCGCCAAAAGGCAGGAAAGGAACGTGAATCTTGTGTCCTCATGAATGCTGCCTTCATCAAAGCGCAGATGTGAGCTTCGCAGATACTCAAGCAGATAAAACCGAAAGCAGGATTCAGAGAAAAACTCCACTGCATCAAGAGAGGTTTTTACGCTGTCTGCCCCGTTCCTGACCAAGCCGATCTGCCCGGTATACCTGTAGACGCGGATTATCTTCTCTGTACCGTCCTCAAACTTAGTCGCTCCGAAGCACAGCACCTGTGTATTATTCCGCTCCGCCTCGGCATACAGTGTTTCAAGCGCCTCAGGGCACCAGCGATCGTCACTGTCAAGAAAGATCACATATTTCCCCGCAGCCCTGTCTATACCTACATTTCGGGCATATCCCTGCCCTCTGTTCTGCTGGTGGATGACCCGAAAGCGGCTGTCCCGTTGGGCATATTCGTCACAGATGCCGCCGCTGCTGTCGGTAGAGCCGTCGTTCACGCATATGACCTCGATATCCCTCAGTGTCTGACCTGCAACACTGTCAAGGCACTCACGCAGATACCGTTCGGTATTATATATAGGAATAATGACCGAGACCTTAATATTACTATTCATAAAGAGAAGTCCCCCGTACTATTCCGTTACCATATCGGGAAAGCGGACACTTCCCCACTTTCTTGCATTCCATACGATATCCGATCTGCCGCCGACCAGTTCAATATCGGGGCCACGCACACAATCCAGATTTTTATGTGAGCCGAACTCATTCACGGTGAACAGGTTTATGATCGTTTCGTACCTGCCCGATACAAGAGAAGAAGCGTCCAGCACGACCGTTGCTTCGCCGTTCTGCCGATGCTCCCCCTTATCAATGCCGAAGCCGCAGGCTGCGCCTATCTTTGTGCCGTCGGACTTGCTGAACTCAAGGCGCAGGCAGATATCCTTTACCACAGTGTCCGACTCCCAGCATACTTTCAGCCTGATACGGTCGGGCTCGGTCTGGCAGCAGCTCTGATTCAAAAACTCTGCCGAACGCATCCGTGTTATACGTCCGTTCCACAAGCGCAGCTCGGGGGCAAGCTTATAATCCACCCTCCAGCTGCCCTCTTTGCGCTGCCCCGAATAGACCTCGATGCCGTCCTCGACCGACCCGTCAAAGACCACCTTGCCGTGATCCAGCACGATAACACGGTCGCAGAGCTCGCGGATAGTGTTCATATTATGGGAAACATACAGGACAGTGCGGCCCTCGTTTTTGGAAACATCGTTCATCTTTTCAAGGCACTTCTTCTGGAATGCCATATCGCCGACAGCGAGTATCTCGTCCATGATCATGATCTCGGCATCAAGGTGGGCGGCGACAGAGAAAGCAAGCTTGACGTACATACCCGATGAATAGCGCTTGACGGGTGTGTCGATGAACTGGCGGACTTCGGAGAACTCGATTATGTCCTCGATCTTATCGTCGATCTCCCTCTTTGTCATGCCCATGATCGCGCCGTTCAGATAGACGTTCTCTCTGCCCGTCAGCTCTCCGTGGAAGCCTGTCCCGACCTCCAGCATGGAGGCCACGCGGCCGTTGAGCCCGATCATGCCTGCGGTGGGGGCGGTGATGCGGGAAATGAGCTTGAGCAGCGTAGATTTGCCCGCGCCGTTGTGACCGATGATGCCCACGCGCTCGCCCTTTCTGACCTCAAACGACACACCGTCCAGTGCCAGAAAGGTCTCGCCGATTTTGTAGGTCTTCGCACCGATCTTTTTAGTAGGGTCCTCTCTGCCGTGCAGCCTTGCGCTGAACCGCTGCAGCTCGTCGCGCAGCGTCGTCCTGCCGATCTGCCCGAGCTTGTACAGCTTGGACACGTTATCAATTTTCAGCATCAGTTCTTCCATTGCAAAACTCCGATCCGCTGTCTTTTTAATGACGTATCATTCTCTTGATGAACCGCGGGAATCTCAGCAGCGCATGGCCGATGATATAATCCTTGCTGTTATTCCGGGACAATTCCTCTGTGACGAGAATGAGATAGTTGTCAAAATCCGTGCTTTCGCAGATCGCACGGGGAATAGCCTTCTTACTGTTAATATCCTCGGGAGAATCAAAAAGCCTCGGTATAAGGTTTTGTTTCATCGCCGTATAGAATTCCTTTGACAGCATCACCTCGGGCTTATTCCTGCACCTCTTTTCAATAGATGAACTCAGTGTCCTGTTATACCCTTCCCGTATGTTGCCTTTAAAGATCCCCAACTCCCTCAAGGACTCCTTCAATGCAGAAAAGGCCTCTGTAAGATAAGGGTACGCGGGGGTCTTCTGTCCCTGCAGGCTCTCGGGATTGTTGAACCGATAATAAACAAGCGGCTCTCCGACGCAAGCGATACGCTCGGCAAGAGCCACGGACAAAAAAGCGAAATATACGTCATTATGCTTTAATAACGTCTGATACTCCAACCTGTTCTTATCTATGAAGGAACGCAGATACAGCTTGTTCCACGGAACACAGTGGAACGAGGTAAAGACCTTGTCTCCGAGCGACTTTGCGGAAAAAACGCCCTTACGCATCCTGAACGGGTATTTCCTGATCGCTCCGCTCTGTAAACTCTGTTTGTAATGACCGAAAAACACGATCTCGGCGCTGTTCTTTTCGGCACAGCAGAAAGCTTTTTCCAGAAGCGTAAGATCAAAATAATCGTCCGAATCAAGAAAAATGATATACTTTCCCTTTGCCAGCTTCATTCCGTTGTTCCGCGCTGTGCCTGCGTGAAGGTTTTCCTGCTGCAATATGGTGATACGATCGTCCTTTTTCTGATATTGCTTCAAGATCTCCACCGAGTTGTCTGTGGAGCCGTCGTCCACGAAAATGAACTCAACATTTTTCAGCGTTTGGTTTATCAGCGAATCGACGCATTCACGAAGAAAGTGAGAGGTGTTATACACAGGTACAACGACGGATACATCTACACTCATTGTCATTTCCTCCCATTACTTTATATCGTATCCATGAACGTGCGCTCGATGCGGCTGAACAGCACAAGCCCGATGAAGAACACCGCAAGGCTCACCGCCCAGCTGACAAGATAATCCCGTATGTCAAAATAGCCGAAGCCGAAAGCGGAATAGCGGAAGGTCGTGATAATGGGCGTTACGGGGTTGAGCATATAGAGGGTCTTCCATTTTTCGGGCACCAGCTGAAGGCCGTAGGCTACAGGGCAGGCATAGTGCCACAGCTGCAATCCGAAGCCCACGAGCATCGCAAGGTCGCGGTATTTCGTGGTAACAGAGGAAACGATGATGCCGACCCCGACCGATACGACGATCATTTGCAGCACAAGGAGCGGCAGCATCAGCAATAACGGTGTCAGTCGGATACTCGTCCCGCCCGTGAAATAATATATCGCCCAGATCGTAAAGAACATCACAAGCTGTATGCCGAATGAGATCAGATTAGAAAAGGCGGTGGCAATGGGAGAGACAAGGCGGGGATAATAGACCTTGCCCATTGTACCGCGGTTTACCACGAAAGTATTTGAGGTCGCTTGCAGGGTGGAGGAAAAATAGCTCCAGCAGATATTGCCCGCCATATAAAAGAGAAAACCCGGGACGGCATGATCGCCCGGGATATCTGCCGTCGTCAGCTTTGCCAGATTGCCGAATATTACGGTAAAGACGACCGTTGTCAGCAGAGGCTGTATTATCGCCCAGAGCGGCCCCAGGATCGTCTGCTTGTAAAGCGAGGTAAAATTGCGCTTTACAAACAGGAAGATCAGATCGCGGTATTGAAAGGTCTCTCTGAGATGCAGATCCAGAAGACGATGTTCGGCAGTTATGATAGTTTTGAAAGAACCTGTTTCATTCGTTGTTTTACGCATAAGGGCAGGAGCCGCCTTTCCGAACTTTTCATTTCAATTTACTGTTGATCTGTTGCCGCAGCACCCGAACAGAGAACTGCGATCATAAGCGTATCAGTTTTTCAGCCTGCGCTTTACGGCAATACATTTGATCTTTGCAGCATTATACAGATCGACACCCATGATTATCATAGCGAGCCGATTGAAGCTCATCCTGATCTCCGTCGGGCATCTTTTAACGCAGGAGAACCATAAAGCTAATGCCTTTCTTCTCCCGTACACATTCAGATAATGCGGTATCAGCTTGATGCTGCGCTTATACCACGCCTTATCGTCCTTACTGTAATACTCGGCATACTTTAAGAGAATGCGTTCAATGCCGTTTATCCTTTTTTTATCGTTTGTCGTGATGCGGCTTCCCGAATGGAGATGATACTTTGACAAAGCAGCATCTATATAATTCACTGGATATCTCATGGTCAGTCTCAGCCACAGGTCATAGTCCTGACAGGATTCCATAAGCACATCAAAGCCGCCGACCGCTTCCACACACTCTTTTTTCAAAAGCGGATTGGAGGTGGAACCTATCATGTTGCGCCTCAAAAGCTTTTTGAATATATATCCGCTCTCGAGCTTTGAGTGGGCTGTATTAGCTTTATTTTCCTCGTCGTTGACATAGATGATCTGACTGTATACCAATGCGATCTTGTCGTCGGTAAAGCCCTTCAGCTGTTTTTCGGTCTTCGCAGGCATCCACTCATCGTCATCGTCAAGAAAGCCCACATAGTGACCCTTTGCATGGCTCAGCCCCGTATTCCTCGCGGCGCAGGCACCCTTGCATTCTTCATGCTTCAGATAAACGACTGACTCACAAAGTCTGCGGACAGACTGCTCGACCTCTGCTCTGCCCTCAAAAGAGGGGGAGCTGTCATCGACAACTATCAGTTCGATGTTCGGATAGGTCTGAGCCAGTACACTTCTGACCGCCCTGAGCACTGTTTCTGTCTCACGGTTATGTGTTGTGATTATAGCAGACACAAGCGGGCTGCCGCAGTCCGTCGGTATATTCACAGCGCCGATCTTTTCGGAGGTACTCATGTATATCTCACCCGATCTCATAAATGTAAGGCCTTTCGGCTGCCAAAGCATAATAAAAATAAACCATTTTAACTTACATATTTTAGCACACTTTCATTAATAAGTCAATACTTTTTGCGA
>CAMOFU010000136.1 GCA_946613705.1 uncultured Clostridia bacterium | reverse complement strand
TTAACGGATAAATGATCGGAGGAGAGCAGCATGGAAGGACTTTCCAATATCGGAAACATAAAGGACATACTGTCGCGCCACGGCTTTACGTTCTCAAAAACGCTGGGGCAGAATTTTCTCGTGAACCCGTCGGTCTGCCCGAGGATAGCGGAGCTGGGCAATGCAAGAGAGGGCTTCGGCATCATCGAGATCGGAACGGGCATAGGCGTGCTGACCCACGAGCTCGCAAAGCGTGCGGACAAGGTCTGCGCGATAGAGATAGACGAGCGGCTGATGCCCGTGCTTGCCGAGACGCTTGCCGAGCATGACAACGTGAAGATCATCAACGAGGACGTTATGAAGGTCGATCTGCATAAGCTGATAGCGGAGGAATTTGCGGGGCTTGAGGTCGCGGTATGTGCCAATCTGCCCTATTACATCACCTCGCCCGTCATAATGATGCTGCTCGAGCAGCGGCTGCCGATCAGGACGGTGACGGTCATGGTGCAGAAGGAGGCAGGTGCGCGGCTCTGTGCGAAAATGGGCACCAGGGATATGGGTGCGGTCACGGTGGCGGTGAATTATTTCTCCGAGCCGAGGCTGCTGTTTAATGTCTCGCGCGGCAGCTTCATGCCGTCCCCGAATGTTGACAGCTGTGTGGTGCGCTTTGATCTCCGTGAGACGACACCCGAGGGCGTGAGGGACGAGAGGTTCTTTTTCAGGACGGTGCGCGCGGCTTTTTCGCAGCGCCGCAAGACACTTGCCAACTCGGCGGCATCGGGCATGGGCATCGACAAGGCTGCCGCCGCCGCTGCGATATCCCGTGCGGGGCTTCCCGAGAACGTCCGACCCGAGCAGCTGACGATGGAGCAGTTCATCGCCTTTGCAAATGAGCTGAGCGAGGAGCTGTGAAAGAGGTGCGGGTCCTCCTTTGATGCGACAATTTATTTTACTGTTCCCTGTTATAATTAGATCGGCGGATCATATACAGCAAAGGAGCGGTAAAAATGAACATCAGATCACAGGTATTGACGGACGGGCAGGGGAGTGCTGCTGTTCTGAAGACTGTCGGGACGGCTGCGGCGGCATTCGTGTTTTCGGCGGGATATTCGGGCGGCTGCCCCGCTATGCTCAACGCGGGGCTCGCGGCGCTTTTCCCGGGGAACGCGGCGGCGGTGCTGGCAGGGAGCGCACTTTACTATCTGATATTCGGCGGCTTCGCGGCGGGAGTCGTGCAGCTTTCGGGAATACTTGTGATCGCAGTCCTGTCGGCTGCTTTTTTTCGCGGTCCGAGGCAGAACAGCCCGCTGCTGTCGGCGGCGCTGACGCTTTCGGTGCTGCTGCTGTTTTCATTCGCGGTGTCGGCGGCGGCGCTGTCGCCCGTTCATGAGACTGCCGCAAGGCTCATCGCGGCGGCAGAGGCGGGGGCTTTCGTTTTTGCCTGCGGGTCGCTGCGGAACGAGCATCGCCTTACTGGGATGATACCCGTGAGCGGCTCGGGCGGGGCATATACCGCGGTGGTCTATACTGCGGTCATATCCGTGCTCTCTGCCGTGGAGATCGGCGTGTTCGACCTTGGAAGACTGCTCGGGTGTACGGCACTGCTGTGCATGGCGAAGCGCTGCCGTATGACGGGCGGTGCGGGAGTGGGAGCGCTCACGGCGTTTGCCGTGTTCATCGGCGCTCCCGCACTTGCGGGGAATACTCTGCTGCTGGCAACGGCGGGGCTCATCTGCGGGGCATTTGTCGAGCTCGGCGTGCTGGCGGAGGCGCTGTCGTTCCTCTCTGTCTGCGCGGTGGGGCTGGCGGCTGTCGGCTCGGGTGCGGACGGGTGGCATATGTTTCTTGATGCATCGGCGGGGGCGCTGATCTTTGCGGCGGTGCCGCAGGGGCAGCTGCGTCGGCTGACCTCTGTGCTGTTCGGCGGCGAGTCGGCTGCCGATACCGTGGGAAGGTCTACTGCTTCGAGGCTCGGCTTTGTCTCCTCGTCGCTCGGAGAGATACGCTCGCAGCTTGCGGTCGTATCGGCGGCTATGGACAGGAAGTCCGAGGCGCACAGCCTTTCCGAGACGGTGTTTGAGGATATGTGCCGCTCCTGCGAGCTGAGATGCATCTGCCACAGAGATGCCAAGGCTTCGGCGGCGCAGCTCGGGCGGCTCGAAAAGCTCGCCATGCAGTATAACGGCGTTTCCGATGCCGATGTGCGCGGCGCACTGCCGGACTGCCGCTGCCCCGAAATGGTCGCGGACAGCTTCAACTACGCATACAAGAGCTACCTCGATTCGCGCGCGGCAAGACTGCATATCGGCGAGCTGCGCACGCTCATCTCGGAGCAGCTCGGGGCTATGGAGGAGATACTCTCCGACCTCTCGGGGAGGATAGGGCGCATACGGTCGGTGGACAGGGAGCTTTCCGAGCGGACGGGCGAGTATATGACCCGCCTCGGCTACCTCAATGCCCGCGCCTGCGTTTATCTTGACGATGCGGGCTTCCGCCATGCCGAGATATTCATATCGGGCGAGTTCGTCAGCGGGAGGATGGAGCTTGCGCTGGCAGTTTCGGATATCGCGGACTGTATGTTCGAGCTGCCCGTCATCACCCGCTCGGACAGGCTCACCCGACTTGCGCTCTCGGAGCAGCCGATGTATGAGCTGCACGAGGGTACGTTCTCCGCATCGTCCGCCGATAACGGCCACTCGGGCGATACGATGGAAACGGTGCAGCTCTCGCCCTGCGAATGCTACGCACTGCTTTCGGACGGCATGGGAACGGGCAAGCGGGCAAAGCTCGATTCAATGTTCGCTGTCAGCCTTGCCTCAAAGCTGCTGACTGCGGGGGTGTCCATGCGGTCGGCGCTGCGGCTTATCAATACCGTGCTGAAGGCAAAGGGCTGGGACGAGTCGTTCGCAACGCTGGATATGATACGGTTCGATCTCTGCTCGGGCACCGCCGAGCTGCTGAAGGCGGGGGCTGCACCTACCTATCTGTACCGCGACGGAGTGCTCAGGCGCTTTGGCGGACAGGCTTTCCCTGCGGGGATACTCGACCGCTGCCCGCCCGATGAGTTTTCCTGCAAGCTCTTCGACGGCGACCTGATCGTTATGGTCTCCGACGGGGTGCCCGAGGAGAAGGTGCGGAGCATCTTCGGCGAGGAGAGCGAGCGCGGCATAGACCCCGAGACTGCTGCAAGAGCCCTCGGAGAGCTCGCCATGCAGACTGATATCAGGGCGCACCGCGACGATATCTCTGTCAAGACTTTCGCCGTCTCACTGCGTGATGCGGTTAAAAAGCAGTACGAAAACGTTGTCGTGGATAAACACGTTCGTCAAAATGCACAATGCGATGAGCTCAAATATGTAATAAACCGAAAATAATGCCTAATACTATTGCAAAATCTGACAAAATAGTATAGAATAAAAATGTGGAAATATACATTCGGGACAGCTGTGCCCCGATGTGATACTATACAAAGTTCATAGCAGGAGGAAAAATCAATGATAAATGAGATCCCCGAGTATTATCAGACACCGATATACCTGTTCCATCAGGGTACCAATCTGATGGCCTATGACTTCCTCGGCTGCCATAAGGGCGAGAAGGACGGCAGGAGCGGGCATTATTTCAGAGTCTGGGCGCAGAATGCAAAGGCGGTATCTGTGGCAGGCGATTTCAATAACTGGGACAACTATGCAACTCCCTGCGAGATGATCGGCGATTCGGGCATCTGGGAAGCGTTCGTTGAGGGGCTGGACACATTCGATACATACAAGTTCGCAGTCACGGGCGCTGACGGTGTCACCAGAATGAAGGCAGACCCCTACGGCACTCATATGGAGGTCACCCCGGGGACGGGCTCCAAGATATTCGATATCAACGGGTATGAGTGGCAGGACGGCGACTGGCAGAAGGCCAAGGAGAAGAAGGACATCTACAACTGCCCGATGAATATTTATGAGGTGCATCTCAATTCCTGGAAGAACTGCACCACGGGCAAGTATTTCAGCTATACGGGCTTTGCAAACGAGATCATACCGTATCTTAAAGAAATGAACTATACCCATATCGAGCTCATGCCGCTGGCGGAGTTCCCGTTCGACGGCTCGTGGGGCTATCAGGGGATAGGCTACTATGCACCGACTTCGCGCTTCGGCACACCCGCCGAGTTCATGAAGATGGTAGATCTGTTCCATCAGGCAGGCATCTCGATAATCCTTGACTGGGTGCCCGCTCATTTCCCGAGAGATGCGGCAGGACTGTTCGAGTTTGACGGCGGCCCCGCCTATGAGTATGCAGACCCCAAAAAGCGCGATCATCTTGCGTGGGGCACGAGAGTATTCGACTACGGAAAGGGCGAGGTCAGAAGCTTCCTGATATCCAACGCGCTCTACTGGATAGAGAAGTATCATATCGACGGACTGAGAGTGGACGCGGTAGCCTCGATGCTTTATCTTGATTACGACAGGCGTGACGGCGAGTGGACACCGAATGTCTTCGGCGGGCACGAGAACCTTGAAGCGATAGATTTCTTCAAGAAGCTCAATGAGGCGGTGTTCAAGAGGAATCCCAAGACGCTGATGATCGCCGAGGAATCGACGGCATGGCCGATGGTCACAAAGCCGACCTCCGACGGCGGACTGGGCTTCAACTTCAAGTGGAACATGGGCTGGATGAACGATATGCTCAAGTATATGTCGATGGATCCCATCCACCGCGCGTTCCACCACGATATGCTCACCTTCTCGTTCTTCTATGCATTCTCGGAGAACTTTATCCTGCCGATCTCGCACGATGAGGTGGTACACGGCAAGGCATCGCTGGTCAACAAGATGTACGGCAGCGATGTTGAGCAGAAGTTCGCACAGGCAAGGCTGTTCATGGCGTACATGATGGCTCACCCGGGCAAGAAGCTGCTGTTCATGGGCTCCGAGTTCGCGCAGTTCAGAGAGTGGGATTATGAGAACGGCCTTGAATGGTTCATGGTCGAGGAGTATGAGAATCACAGGAATTATCAGAAGTTCGTCAAGAACCTGAATAAGTTCTATGTCGAGAACCCGCCGATGTGGCAGAACGACTTCTCGTGGGAGGGCTTCAGCTGGATAGCCAACGACGACTACAAGCAGTCGATCATCATATTCCGCCGCTTCGACCGCAAGGGCAATGAGGTGATCTGCGTATGCAACTTCGTACCGGTGGGCAGGACGAGCTATTGCTTCGGAGTGCCGTATGAGGGAACGTATACCGAGGTGTTCAACTCTACCTCGCCCGACGGTTCTCCGATCACGAACGGCTCTGTGAAGTCGCAGAACATCGGTATGCACGGACTGGAGCATTCGGTCAGCATCGATATCCCGCCCTTCTCTGTGATGTATTTCAAGATCAGGAAAAAGGCTCAGAGGAAGAAGGCTGCCGACAAGGCTGCCGACGGGAAGAAGACCGCTTCAAAGTCGGAAAAGAAGACAGCGGGAAAGAAAACGGCCGCAAAGAAAACTGCCGTCAGAAAAACAGCAAAGAAGGCGGACGCCAAAAAATAAGCAGGCTGCTGCCGCTCGCGGCAGTAACATAAAAAAACGGAAAAAATAAAAATAATAAAATAATTTTATGGTGGGTGAATAATTATGTTCAACAAAAAAGAATGTGTGGCTATGCTGCTTGCAGGCGGTCAGGGCAGTCGTTTGTACGCTCTTACCCAGACTGTAGCCAAGCCCGCAGTGCCTTTCGGCGCAAAGTACAGGATCATTGATTTTCCTCTGTCGAACTGCATCAATTCGGGTATCGACACGGTCGGCGTGCTGACACAGTATCAGCCGCTGGTGCTCAATGAGTATATCGGCAACGGTCAGCCATGGGACCTTGACAGGATCCACGGCGGTGTCCATGTGCTTCCCCCCTACGAGAAGGCATCGGGCGCAAGCTGGTATTCGGGTACGGCTAATGCTATCTATCAGAATATCAATTTCATCGAAAGGTATGACCCCGAGTATGTTATTGTGCTCTCGGGCGACCATATCTATAAGATGGATTACAACAAGATGCTGAGCTATCACAAGCAGAAGGAGGCTGCGGCTACGATCGCGGTCCTGGACGTTCCCAAGGAGGAGGCCTCGCGCTTCGGCATCATGATAACCGATGCCGACGATAATATCATCGACTTCGAGGAGAAGCCGAAGAACCCGCGCTCGACTCTTGCTTCAATGGGTATCTACATATTCACATGGTCCAAGCTCAAGGCTTATCTGATCGCCAACGAGAACGATAAGGAGGCTTCAAAGGACTTCGGAAAGAATATCATTCCCGATATGAGAGAAGCAGGCGAGAAGCTGGTGGCTTACCGCTTTGACGGCTACTGGAAGGACGTCGGAACGATCGACTCGCTGTGGGAAGCAAATATGGATCTTATCAACCCGAATATCCCGATCGACCTCTACGATCCCGCGTGGAAGATCTATTCGAGAAATCCCGTTATGGCTCCGCAGTATATCGGCAAGAACGCTATGGTGCAGAACTCCATGATAACCGAGGGCTGCTCGATCGACGGTTCGATAGAGTTCTCGATGATCTCGGACGGTGTTACGGTCGAGGAGGGCGCTGTTATCTATGACTCGATACTCATGCCGGGCTGCGTAGTTAAGAAGGGCGCAAAGGTAGAGTATGCTATCGTGGGCGAGAATTCCGTTATCGGCGAGGGCGCTCAGGTCGGCGCAAGACCCGAGAATATCAGCGATAAGGACACCTGGGGCGTTGCGGTCGTAGGCCA
>CAMOFU010000135.1 GCA_946613705.1 uncultured Clostridia bacterium | reverse complement strand
AGGTGTTGCCGCGGAACTTTCTTGTCAGCTTATAGCCGTCCCATGCCTCGGGGATAGACGGGTCTAACTTCAGTCCCTCGTAATCGGGAATGATACCGAGGATATACTGCGAGATAGCCACAAAGTTCCAGGAAGCGGTACCTGTCAGCCAGCTGTTCTTAGCCTCGCCGTGCCTGCCCGCGTCCTTGCCTGCGATCATCTGAGCGTAAACATAAGGCTCGGTCCTGTGCAGGTCGGAGATATCCTCCAGATATGCGGGAGCGATCTTGCTGTAATACTCAAATGCCTGATCGCCGCGGCCGATAGCTGCCTCAGCGCAGATTATCCATGCATTGTTGTGGCAGAAGATACCTGCGTTCTCCTTATAGCCCGCAGGATAGGTCGAGATCTCGCCGTACTGCTTGTAATACTTGGTGAATGCGGGATTGTTCAGCACCAGACCGTACTTGGAGTCAAGATACTTCTTCACGCTGTTCAGCGTGATAACGTCCTTGCCGCTCTCCCTGCCGAGGCCGCCCATTACTGCGAAGCCCTGCGGCTCGATAAAGATCTTGCCCTCCTCGCACTCCTTGGAGCCGACCTTCTTGCCGAAGTCATCATACGCTCTGATGAACCACTCGCCGTCCCAGCCGTACTCAAGGGTAGCCTTGTTCATCTTGTCGATCTCTGCCTGTGCGGCGGCAGCCTCTTCGTCAAGGCCCTTATACTTGCAGAGTGCAACATACTCGGGTCCGATAAAGCTCATCATAGCAGCTACCATTACAGATTCTGCAACGCGGCTGAACTTCTCTTCGCCGTACTTGGGAGATGTATATGTCTGGAAGCTCTCGCCTGGTGTATCCGAATGGCAGGAGAGGTTAAGGCAGTCGTTCCAGTCGGCTCTCATAGCGAGCGGCAGTCCGTGAGGTCCTACGAACTTTGCAACGTGCCAGAAGCTCATCTTCAGATGATGCATCATCGACTGAGCCTTGCTCTCATCGTTGTCATAGGGCACGCTCTCGTCGAGAATGGTATAATCGCCCGTCTCCTTGATATACTGAGCGGTGGAAAGGATCATCCACAGCGGGTCATCGGAGAAGTCGCCGCCGATAGCGTCGTTGCCCTTCTTGGTAAGGGGCTGATACTGGTGATAGCAGCCGCCGTCCTCAAACTGTGTAGCTGCAAGGTCGAGTATACGCTCTCTTGCTCTGTCGGGGATCTGATGCACGAAGCCCAGCAGATCCTGATTGGAGTCACGGAAGCCCATTCCTCTGCCGATACCGCTCTCGAAGTAGGAGGCGGATCTGGACATATTGAAGGTCACCATGCACTGATACTGGTTCCAGATATTTACCATTCTGTTGAGCTTTTCGTCATTTGTCTCAACATGATACTGCGACAGCAGGCTGTCCCAGTATGCCTTGAGCTCTGCCAGAGCCTTATCTGCCTTCTCGGCGGTATTCATCGACTCGATCATCTCATAAGCCTTGGACTTATTCATCGTGCCGTCGGCATTCCACTTGTTCTCACCGTTCTCGACATAGCCGAGCATGAACACAAGTGTCTTCTCCTCGCCTGCTGCAAGGGTGATGTCAAGGCAGTGGGAAGCTACGGGGCTCCAGCCGTCCGCAACGGAGTTGGCGCTCTTGCCCTCGAATACCGTTCCCGGGTTCGCAAAGCCGTTATAGATGCTGCCCATAAAGGTCTCTCTGTCGGTATCGAAGCCTGCGATATCGGCGTTTACGGTATAGAATGCAAAGTGGTCGCGGCGCTCCTTATACTCGGTCTTATGGAAGATGGTAGAGCCCTCGATCTCGACCTCGCCCGTATTGAAGTTCCTCTGGAAGTTCTCGCCGTCGTCGGAGGCATTCCAAAGGCACCACTCAAGGAAGGAGAACAGCTTGAAGCTCTTGGGCTTATCGGAGCTGTTTTTCAGCACCATCTTCTGTACCTCGCCGTTGAAGTTCTGAGGAACGAAGAAGGTCACCTCAGCCGACAGACCGTTCTTTTCGCCCTTTATAACGGTATAGCCGATGCCGTGGCGGCAGGAATAGCTGTCCAGCTCGGTCTTGACGGGGCTCCAGCCCGGGTTCCATACGGTACCGTTCTCATTGATGTAGAAGTATCTTCCACCCATATCGACAGGAACGTTGTTATAGCGGTAACGAGTGATCCTCCTTAGTCTTGCGTCCTTGAAGAAGCTGTAGCCGCCTGCCGTATTGGAGATGAGCGAGAAGAACTCCTGTGTGCCGAGGTAATTGATCCACGGATAGGGAGTTCTCGGGTTGGTGATGACATATTCCTTATTTACGTCATCGAAGAATCCGAATTTCATTAAGATTCCACCTTTCGTATTTTATGTTAATTAATTTCTTAATTAATCTCACATTTATCCATATACTATGGACCTATGGACCGATCTATGCCTTATTCTTATCGGTCTTGAGCTCCGCGAAGGACACGTTCTCGTAGATGACCGAATATTTATAATAGGTAATATCTATCTTCGTGCCGTAAAATGCGGGATCCTCGTAATTATCGTACTGATCGTTCTCTATCAGTCTCCACGCGCGGGACGTATAGGTCTTTGTAGAGGGTTTTCCGCCCTGCAGCTCCTTGTACTTTTTCTCGGGTATCACGAGCAGTATCCCGTCTGTGGTGCCCTCCTCATCAAACGCCAGCATATACTTGCCGTTCTTGCTGCAAAGCACATAATTGTCTGCCGTCACCGTGATAGGCGCATTCAGATCCTTGTTGATGTTGTGTATCGACTTAAAGATCGAGACCCCGCTGAATACAATTATCATCAGCGCACCGAAGGTAAATATCAGCTGATATATCGAGCTCCTGCGCCCCTTCCAGCTTTTGAAGAATGCCACGATGAACCCGAGCGCCGCCGCAAGCAGCAGCAGCATCGCCGTGAAGTTTGAGTGCATGAACTTTTCGATCGTTTTCTTTCCGCCCAGCAGATCGGCATCGTCCATCGAATGCTTCTGTATGTAGAAGGCTGCCAGCGAGAGCAAAGCGAACACCGCGAAAAACGCGCCCCATTTGCCCTTCTCCTGACGCTGCTCTTTGCTAAGCCCGAGCTCTGCCGCCGCCTCCACACCGACATGGCGGAGCAGCTCATCCCTCAGTCCCATCAGGCGAGGGTAAAGAATCTCTGCCAACAGGTGAAGCTCTCGCCCTTGCCGAGCTCCTTATGACCGCTGACATCGTCCTTCAGCTTCAGGTTCGCAGCGTTTATCATAGCCGTCATCGGCTCGGGACAGAAATACCCGTTCCCGCCGCGGTCGTTCCACATATTCCAGAATCTGTATTCACGCGACACCTCGTTGCATATACGCTTGTCCGCCGCCTTGTCGGTAACGGTCACGCCGTAGAAGGGCTTGCCGTCCAGCTCGCCGTCAACAGCGGTATACATATCGTTTGAGATCGTGTGCAGAACAGGCTTCATCGAGCCGTTCTTGTATCTCAGATCCTTATAGGTCAGCGGCAGCAGCCTTTCGGTAGGCAGGCATCTTTCGTCGAGCTCGCATTTTTCACCTATCGGCACCGTAAGGCGCAGGCTGTTGAGCTTTCCGCCGACAACGATCGGCGCATTGATGCAGGTGTGCGTACACAGCGACACGGGCAGCTTCTTCTCCGAGAGGTTCTCGAGGCAAAGCGTCTGCCTGAGCCCCTCCTCCTCCGAGAGCTCGAAGGTATAGGTCAGCCTGAAATCAACGGGGAAATACCGATACATCTCGTCCCCGTCACCGAAGGTATAGCTCGTTACGACAACTGCCTTCCCGTTCTCTGCCGAGGTCCTCTCGACCTTGTGGACCCGCTTGTGTACCCAGCCGTGGATAAAATTCCCGAGCGCCTTCTCGTTCACGGGCAGATGATACTCCCCGTCGGAGGTCCTGATAAGGCCGCCGTCGAAACGGTTGGGCAGATAAAGCGTCGGCAGTCCCCAGATCTCGCGGGCATTGTTATATCGGGCGAGCGAGCAGTCCTCGCTGTAGCGGAAGACCTCGATATTATTCACGGTATCGAACAGCCTCAGCACCGAGCTGCCCGTAAGCGGTGACACAACGGCAAAATATCTTCCCGCCGTAAGCTTAACGCACTCGATGCCCTTACACATGAATGCGGTATCAACACTAACAGAATTATCCAATTTTTACTCTCCTTTTAGGCGCTTCGCCTTTCCTGCACGAGCGCAAACGTTTTATATAATCAATTATAACATAAAAGGCTGCAATAATCAAGCGCTTTTTATATATTTTTTCATTTTATTTATGGCAACACCGCACGACCCCTGTGCATCAGTATGCGCAACCTCAACTGGCGTTGAGAACCTCAACTGGCGTTGAGGTACAGATTTTCGTCAGATTGCCTAAATTAGCCGCGGGTCGTGCGGTGTTGCCTTAGTTCCGTGTTCTGACAAAAAACAAACGACCGAAACGCTTCGGCCGTTTGTAGAATTATTGATCGCTCCAACCGTTAAGCAGTCACCTCTGCTCCGCTCCGCTCTGGTGCCTTACCAGAGCGATGAACTCCGATTTTGGTATCGGCTTGGAGAAGAAGTAGCCCTGCAAATAATCCACCGAAAGAGCCTTGAGCAGCTCTATCTGCTCCTTTGTCTCAACTCCCTCGACCAGTATCTCGCGGTGCATCTGCTTTATCATATGTATCGAGCTTTCAAGGATTATCCTGCCGAGCTCGCTCTCCTCGGCAGACCAGAGTATGCTCTTGTCTATCTTCACCACATCGAAGTCCAGCATGAAGATCGCCCGCATATTCGAGTATCCCGTGCCGTAATCATCCATCGAGAAATGGAAGCCGTCTGCCTTGAGCGATGCCACAACACGCCTGAGAGTTGCATAATTGCTCGCCGCGATCGACTCGGTGATCTCGAAGTTTATCATATTCTTGTCTATGTCGTACTCCTCGGTGATCGCGTTGATGTGCTTGACGAACCCGGGCTGCATACACTCGATGACCGAGAGATTGACGTTTATGCTGTCGATGCCCAGCGCCTGCGGTACACCGCTCTTGATAAAGGAGCATACGTCTCTCAGCACGAAATCGTCTATATCGTCGATAAGGCCGTTCTGCTCAGCTATCGGTATGAACTCATCGGGGAACACATTGCCGAGCACACTGTCATGCAGGCGGATAAGCGCCTCAGCTCCGTGCAGACGGTGCTCGGTAAGGCTGTAGGTCGGCTGATAGTAGACCTCGAAGCCGTCCTCGTCCAGCCCGCGGGCGATCGCACTTTCGACCGCGGCGCGGCGCATAAGATAATCAAGGTCCTTGCCCGAGAGTATCTTCTTGTCGAGCTTGCTCGGCACGGGGCTGTCCGCCATATAAAATGCATCGGCGGCAGACTTTATCCTGTCGGGGACATCGGCGGTGATGACGACGGCATTGAACAGCAGCTGTGTCTCGCCGAAGTGCCACGGTGTGTCAAAGCGGCGGCTGATGACCTCTGCCATCTTCATCGTGCGTGCCCGATCGGCGTCATTGACGGTGATGATGAAGGTGCCGGGGCCTGTGTTATAGATACAGTAGCGCGGCACGAGCGTGCGCAGGAACGCCGAAACAACGGTCGGAAGGATATCGGTATTCTCCGAGTGGGCCGAATGCTCGAACATATCCACATTTGTGATCTTTATGCAGATGATGCTGAACCTGCGGCGGCTGACGATATATGTCGAAAGGTCGGTCTGCAATGCCTTGCGGTTGTAGATGCCCGTATCGATATCTATACGGTCGTCCTCGCTCTCGATAGCGGTCATAACGCCGAGCAGTGCCAGAGCCTCGGCAAAAAGCTCGCTCTTTATATCAATAAACAAGAATTGCAGTCCCACACCGACGATGACCAGCGCGAAGAAATAGATGAGCGCTGCCCGCCGCTTTGGGGTGAGGGCGCTCCATGTGAACAGCAGACGGAAGATAGAGAGCCCGAAATAGACGGCAGCGGCAATGTAAATGACCGCCTCGCCCCATGCGCGGGTGAACTCGCGGTTCTCGTCATAGCGATAGACCCACCGCACGATCGGGTTGAGAAGCGCCAGCAGCTCGGTAAGCAAAAACAGCGAGCTCAACAGCAGATTCCTTTTCAGTGTGATATTTCTTCCTACACCGCATACCGCACATACATACAGATAGAACACAGGGCACAGGGCAGTATGCAGCAGAAAATAAGTATAATCGCTCAGCCTGTAGATAAAGAAAGCGGTGTCCGACTCCATTTTCAGCGGCTCGGCGATAACACCCATTATCTGCGAGACAGAATTAAGCGCAACTATACTCAGCAGCACGAAATATATTTTATTCTGCAGCTTATCCGTCCGCTGCTGTATCAGCGTAAAGATAAGGCTGGTAATGCTCACGAGCAGCGCTGCTGCAAACAGCGACAGCTGAGCCAGATTAACAGATCCCATAGTATTCCCCTTTTACTCGCTGACAGGCTAAAGCGTTCGGCCTTCGGCAAACGCTGCGATGTGTGTTCAAGGACCCGCATCGCAAAGCAGTGATCGTAAAAAAGCATATTATACATCTTTATTATACTGCAAAACACACGAAAATACAATAAGTATTCTTTGAATAAAAGTAAAATAGTCTGTTCACAATTACGGAGCATTTGTGCGCAGTGAAAATAACCGCAGGCAGATCATTTCCCGAAACATCAAAACATATAAGCTTGTATCATTCTACGATCCGGAGCGCGGCAAAGCCCGCCTTCTGCACAATGCAGGGCGCG
>CAMOFU010000134.1 GCA_946613705.1 uncultured Clostridia bacterium | reverse complement strand
TCTTTGGAAAGGGGTCTGGGGAATAACCTTTCTTCAGAAAGGTTTTCCCCAGCAGGTCCCGCAGGCAGTAAGACAGGTCATCATCTACAGCAATACATATCAGGAGAGGGGCTTGCAGGAAAGGCCTGTGGCGATGTGCTTGTATGCGCTGACGAAGCTGTTGTTCACTGCGAATGTCAGTCCTGCGCGGGTGCCGCTGTTGGAATCGCCGCCCACGACAAGGCAGTAGGCATTATCCTCGGCGGTATAGCATTCGGCTCGGTAGGCAGTATCGGGACTGCCGACAAGTGTGATCGGTACAAAGCCGTGTGCGCCGAACAGGCACTTTGATATATAGCCCGTACCCGTAGGACGGGCGGCGGGCTGACCGTCGGGAGTCCTGACGGGTGCATATCCGTTTGACAGCGGCTCCTGATAGCCGACCCATGTACTGCCGTCCGCCGTTCCCCAGGTGAGCTTATAGGGATATACCCCCGGGGTGCCCTGCATTCCCGCAACGCGGTGCCACTTATGCCCCCACCAGTTTTCCATGCCGAACACCTTGACTGCCTGTGTCATCACGTCCGTGCTGCCCGCAAACAGCCCGCCGCGGTCGAGCGAGCCCGTGACATATGCCTCGCTTGCCGCCACATCGCCCGAAACGAGCCCATAGCCGAACACCCCCTGCAGGTCGGTCGATCTGCCCATGAGTATCAGCAGGGCGTTTATCAGGCAGCGGTCTGCCCAGACATCGGTGTACCATTCAACGGTATCGGTCGTGTTGTTTGCCATAGCTGCGGCTGCTTCAGACTGCCCGCTCATATTTGAGCCGCCGTTTTCGCTGTTCGTGGTCCTGCCCGAAAGGCTGCGCAGCCTGCCGTCTATCACATTCTGGCTGTAGATCGAGGTGTAGAAATGGGGAATGATATTATCCCGGGCATCGTAGTTGCACCAGCAGTGGTAGCTTTCATCGACCCTGCTGTCGGAGCAGAAGAAATATCCCTCGCCCTCGCGCTCGCCCGCCTCGAATTTATACCAGATCAGCGGCCACTCCATCATCGCATTTGCGGGGAAGGAGGGGTCTGCGATATCTGATGCGGAGCCGTCAGCCTTTTTGCTGTAGTCATCGGGGTCGAGGTAGTATGCCACGGTGCCGTCATAGCGGAGCATACAGGGGCGCGGCATGAAGAACGCATTCTCCCACGAGCCGAAGCTGAATCCGTCCGAATGCATGGCGGCGGGGGTCATGCCTGCGGCGGAGCCGATATAGGTCACGGCTCTTGCGGGGTCGGACACCGCGGGGTCGATGTGCCAGCCGTATACCCTGTGCCTGCGGCGCAGCGAGGCTCCGAAAAGCAGTGCGCTGCGGTCCCTTACGGGCAGGCTGTTATATGCCCTGAAAACATCCTTTAGCTTCATATCATACCTCCCATGCTGTCCAGCTGTTGTCGAAGCCCAGCACATAGATCTCGCTGCTGCCGATGACGAATGCCACCGAGCCTGCCGCAAGCGATCTGCCCGAGATGCTGTCGTACTCGGGCAGATCGCTGACCGAGCTCACCCAGAGCACTGCCCGAACGGTAACTGTGCTGCCGCTCACCTTGACGATCTCCTCGGAATCGATCATGTAATTCATATTAGCTCTCTCCTTTCCTTTTGAAGGACCCGACGCGCGCAGAGAGAAGCGTGCCGATGCCCTTCTGTAAATAGCGGGAAAAGACGGGAAAGTTGCACGCGGATATGCAATCATTCGCCCGACAAAGCCGATCGGAGGCTTGCTCCCGACGCTAATTGTAAAAAATGTGTGAACTCCGTTGACAATGCGGCGAAAGTATGATATATTGAAATACTACACTTTTTGAAGGGGGAATCTACAGTGAATTACGATCAGCTGCTTTTTTCCGAGCTGCGCCTTGTATCGGTGCCGTTTGGCAGCAACAGTCTCGATAACTCTGCTCTCGTGCGTGCAATGACCGTGAACGAGGAGCTGCTTGCGATCGGATATGCCCTCGCTCCAAAGGATATAATCATACTCGCTCAGAGCGGTGCCGACGGGGACTTTGTAAAGCGCGTGAGAGAATACGCGGGCGATGTCAAGGCAGAGCCGATGTACCCCCTCTTCCCGCAGCAGGTCATGGAGCTCGATGAGGCGACCTTCAGGTTCCACCAGATGCTCCATTATCTCTCTACCTACGGCATAGAGCAGATAACAGGGGCTAAGGTCCGCCGCGGCTGGCTGCCCGATATGGCATCGCTCGAAAGAGCCGTGCCCGACGATAAGCTGCTCGCTTCAAAGACGATAGCCCTCGTCGATGAGAAGGATAAATACTTTCTGCCGTATAAAAAAATACTCTCCCGTGCCGAGCGCATGACCGACAAGGAGCGCAGGATGATCCGCGAATGTGCGCTCAGGCTCACTCCGCAGCAGCTCGGCTCGGTGACCGTTGCCTTCAAGCAGAACCTGCTCGATGTGTTCAACACCGTGTTCACCGCAGAGGAGCTGCCCGCCGCCGACAGGCTCGCCTGCCTGCACTCGCTCTGCCAGCATACGGGAGATGTGTGGAAGTGCATGGACTATGCCCTCACACGCGCAGGGTACCACTTCCGCACCTCGCAGAAGCGCCTGACAGTCAAGCTGCTCGAAAGCTATCCCGTCGGCGACTTCAAGTCGAACCTTATCCTCTCAAACAAAAAGGGCAGGCGCACCTCGCTCATGCTCGGCTACATAGATTACAACACCTACTCTCGCAGCAAGCCCCATGCCGATGCCGTGGCTGCCTTCCGCAGCGGCGAGCTGCGCACATGGGAGTCAAGAGCCAAGTATCTTGCGGAGCAGGGTCTGCTCGGAGCACTCGACTACTATTCCGAGCGCCCCGGCATGATGCTGCGCTCTGTCACCTATCTGCTGAGAAAGGGCTACCGCGCCGAGAACATCATGGACAAGCTCGCGCCCCATGCAGCAGAGCTGAAAACACAGACCCTTGTCAGCATCGTATCCCATTTCTCCCGCCCCGAAAAATACTGGGAGAGCCGCGAGCAGTATCACGAGGCAACGGTGGTCTGCGATATGACCAAGATGCTGCTGCTCGGAAGGCTGTATGCTCTCGATACTCCGCTCAAAGGCAAGTGCGTGTATGTCGATGAGAGCGAGTTCGACCTCTCGCAGTCTGCTATCCGCGTGACCGACAAGTCGGCAGAGGGCGGCTATATCCGCTCGGGTCTTGCATTTCGGATACCCGAGGAGGCGACCGCTATCCGCTTCTTCATCTACTGGAACGACCAAAACCGCGTGGACGTGGATCTGCACGCAGCTGCTGCCGATCTTAACGGCAACAGGATAAACATAGGCTGGAACGCCAATTACAAGAACGGTGCTCTTGTGTTCAGCGGGGATATCACTCACAGCGATGCCGCCGAGTATATAGATATCGACCTTGTAAGGGGCAGGGGGCTGATAGATACCGTGTCGGCAAATATCAACCTCTTCTCGGGCTACGATACCTTTGCCGAGATCGACGAGTGCTTCGTCGGCGCGATGGCAGTCGGCAGGACGGGCGAGGATATAAAGCTCTATGACCCGAAGAACTGCTTCTTTACCCACTACCTGACGAGCAAGTGCCACATGATAAACTACGGCTTCATAGATGTAAGCCGACGTGTTATCGTGTTTGACGGTCTGGTGGACAAAGACCGCAACTACTACGGCACGGCGGAGCGGAACAATTACTTCCCCGTGAGCGAGTATCTCGATATCCTTTTCCGTGCCCAGAACGTCAAAAGGGCAGAGAGCCGCGAGCAGGCAGAAGCTGTGCTCGTCGTGGGCAAGCCCGCCGATGAAAACGAGATCAGCCTGATCGACAACAACTTCTTCATGGAGGGTTGACGGCGGGAAAGATCTGTGATATAATATATATGCGCAAGCGTTTCTGCACATTTGCGACAGCATACTTTTATCGGAGGAAACTCCCAATGGGTTTTATTGACTTGTGCAGTTAGCGGGCTGTCAAACTGCTTGCGCAGCTTTATATCTTCAAGACAAGCGTTTGCAGTACACTTTTCCCGGAGGGGAAATATGTGACTTCCTTTTGCTCACCATTACCGTTTGATGAACGTACTGCAAGTCTGTCACAGAACTGCTTGTCTTAACGTCCGTTACGCGGCTCTGCCGCAGCAATACAATATTACAAAATCACAAACAAAAAGAAGAAGAATAAATGTCAAAGCCCGAGTCCGCTTGTGTTTATTCCTTCTTCTTTTTTGTGTATATTATATATTCCCGATACGCCGACACCTCTGTCTCTCCTCATACATAAGCTTAGTGTAAAATATCCGTAGGCAGACCGTGACCTGAAAAATCAAAATATCAAATAATACAAAACATCAAAACATATAAGTCTGCACCATATACGATCCGGAGCGCGGCAAAGTCCGCCTTCTGCACAATGCAGGGCGCGACGGCATTGCGCTGTCGCCGCTGCGACATAAGATACAGGTTGACAAAATACTGCGGCTTTGTTATAATTGATATGGAACACAGATAATAGACCGATACAATAACAGGAGGTATTTCTATGCAGACAAAATGTCCGAGATGCGGCTCTGAGAAGATAATGCAGGGCGAGCTGTCAAGCTACGGCGGGTTCGTGTTCATTCCCGAGAGCGAAAAGGGACTGAAAAAGAAAAGCTCGTTCATTACCGCAGGTGCCTGCAAGGACTGCGGCGCAGTGTTCGATATCACCCTTACCGATAAGCCGAATAAGCTTACAGACAACTGATACGGCGGTGTATATGATATAATGAGGATCGCAGACAACTGGAACGACTACAGGATAATAGATACGTCCGACGGCGAAAAGCTCGAAAGCTGGGGCGGCAGACTGCTGGTGCGTCCCGACCCGCAGATAATCTGGAAAACTCCCCGCAAAAGCCCCCTCTGGCAGAAGGCTGATGCGGTGTACCACCGCTCGGCTAAGGGCGGCGGCGAGTGGGAATACCGCAAAAGACTGCCCGAAAGCTGGGAGATAAGCCTCGGGCAGCTGCGCTTTGTCATAAGGCCGACAGGCTTCAAGCATACGGGGCTGTTCCCCGAGCAGGCGGTAAACTGGCAGCTCATGGCTGATATGATACGCGGCGCGGGGCGGCCGATAAAGGTGCTGAACCTGTTCGCCTATACGGGCGGCGCGACCCTTGCCTGTGCCGCTGCGGGCGCTCAGGTGTCGCACGTCGATGCTTCAAAGGGCATGGTGCAGTGGGCGCGGGATAATGCCGCCGCCTCGGGACTGAGCGACAGACCGATACGCTGGCTGGTGGACGACTGCGAGAAGTTCGTCCGACGCGAGATACGGCGCGGCAGCCTTTACGATGCGGTCGTGATGGACCCGCCAAGCTACGGGCGCGGCCCGAACGGCGAGGTCTGGAAGCTGGAGGACAGTATATATGAGCTCGTGAAGACCTGCTCGGATGTGCTTTCCGACAAGCCGCTGTTCTTCCTGCTCAACAGCTATACCACGGGGCTCTCGCCCTCGGTCATGGCATATATACTCAGTGAGGTCCTCACCCCGCGGCTCGGCGGCAGGGTGAGCGCGGACGAGATCGGTCTGCCCGTGGAAACGGCTGCTATGCCGCTGCCCTGCGGCTCGACCGCTGTATGGAGAAATACGGAGGGATAAATATGGCTCTGCTTGAGACGGGTTCGGCAGCACCCGATTTTTCGCTGCCCGATAAGGACGGCAATACCGTTAAGCTCTCGGACTTCCGCGGCAGAAAGGTCGTGCTCTATTTCTACCCGAGGGACAATACCCCGGGCTGCACAAGACAGGCCTGCGCATTCGCAGCCGCCTACAGCAGATTCAAAAGGCTCGGCGTTACCGTTATAGGTATCAGCCGCGACAGCGAGGCTTCGCACAAAAGATTCGCCAATAAGCATTCGCTGCCCTTTATTCTCCTCTCCGACCCCGAGCGGCAGGCGATCGAGGCTTACGGCGTGTGGCAAGAGAAAAAGAACTACGGCAAGGTCAGCATGGGCATAGTCCGCAGCACCTTTATCATAGACGAAAACGGCATCATCATAAGGACGATGCCGAAGGTCAAGCCCGATACAAATGCCGAAGAGGTGCTTGCTGCCCTCGGCGGTTAGTTCCGCAGCTTATATCACACAAAAACCCCTTATCCTCAGACCCGAGGATAAGGGGTACGCTTTTTCGGTCCTGCCGATCGCAGCTCACGAAGCGGATACGCTGTGCTTTACTCTGTCTCCGACCTCGGCACGCTTTGCATTGTTGAAACGGTCAACAGTCCCTACCAGATAGCCCGTGATGCGGCGGATCCTCTGGAAGGGTACATCTGCAAAATTATAGTCAACATCAACATATTCACCGTCTACCGCAACGTCTATGGACTCTACTACCTTGCCCGGATAAAGCTTGTTCGCCCTCTCAATATAAGCGTCGATCTCTGCCTGCGAAAGCTCGCCGTTCTTGACATTTACCTTTACCATACCTCATTACCTCTTTCTTAGTTTTTTGAGCAGCTCTGCCCGATTATACGAAGCGCCAAGATCATCTGCCGTCAGCGCTATATTTTCGTGTGCAATTATGATTATACCACAACATATTGTGCTTGTCAATAGCTGTCCGCAAAAAATATTATATACTGTTTTTGTACACTTTCAACAATACGACACCCTTCTCCTTGACAGACACCCCTCCGTGGTTTATAATATATATATCCCTCCCGCTGCCTGTCACCGCAAATGATAACTTGCCCTTACTGTCTGCGGGACCTACTGGGGAAAACCTTTCTGAAGAAAGGTTGT
>CAMOFU010000133.1 GCA_946613705.1 uncultured Clostridia bacterium | reverse complement strand
ACAGATCTATCCTTGAGGGCGACCCCCACGCTGTTCTTGAGGCTATGACTATCGCAGGCTACGCTATCGGCGCTCATCAGGGCTATATATATGTCAGAGCCGAGTATCCTATCGCAGTTGAAAGACTGAAGATAGCTATTGCTCAGGCAAGAGAGTACGGCTTCCTCGGAAAGGACATCTTTGGCAGCGGCTTCGATTTCGATATCGAGATCAGACTCGGTGCGGGCGCATTCGTCTGCGGTGAGGAAACTGCGCTGATGAATTCTATCGAGGGCCACAGAGGCGAGCCTAAGCCGAGGCCTCCGTTCCCCGCTGTAAAGGGTCTGTTCGGTGTTCCGACTATCCTCAACAACGTTGAGACATGGTCGAATATCCCGAAGATCATACGCAGGGGCGCTGAGTGGTACGCTTCTATGGGTACCGAGACTTCAAAGGGCACCAAGGTGTTCGCTCTCGGCGGAAAGATCACAAACGTTGGTCTGGTAGAGGTGCCTATGGGTACAACTCTGCGCGAGATCATCGAGGAGATCGGCGGCGGTATCCCGAACGGCAAGAAGTTCAAGGCTGCACAGACAGGCGGACCTTCGGGCGGTTGTATCCCCGCTTCGCTGATAGATACTCCGATCGACTATGAGAACCTGACCAAGATCGGTTCCATGATGGGCTCGGGCGGTCTTATCGTTATGGACGAGGATTCCTGCATGGTGGATATCTCCAAGTTCTACCTTAACTTCACCGTTGACGAGAGCTGCGGTAAATGTACTCCCTGCCGCGTAGGTACAAGAAGACTGTTACAGTATCTTGAAAAGATCACTGAGGGCAAGGGCGAGATGAAGGACCTTGAGAACATCGAGGATCTTGCTAACCATATGAAGAGCTCCTCGCTCTGCGCACTCGGCCAGTCTGCTCCGAACCCGATCCTTTCCACTATCAAGTACTTCAAGGACGAGTATATCGATCATATCCAGAACAAGCACTGCACCGCAGGTGTCTGCAAGAGCCTTGTAAGCTTCGAGATCATTCCCGACAAGTGCAAGGGCTGCACGCTCTGCGCAAGGAACTGCCCTGTAAGCGCTATCAGCGGTACAGTTCGTCAGCCTCACGTTATCGACAAGGATAAGTGCATCAAGTGCGGCGTCTGCGAGTCGAACTGTAAGTTCGGCGCGATCGTCAAGAAGTAAGTGTAAGGAGGTTAGGTCACATGGAAAACACAATGGTTCATCTCAAAGTGAACGGTATAGATGTTGAGGTTCCTGCCGGCTCTACAATACTTCAGGCTGCAAAGGCTGCAAACATTGATATTCCTTCGCTTTGTTATTTAAAGGACGTAAACTGCATCGGTGCCTGCCGCATCTGTGTGGTAGAGATCAAGAACAGAAGAGGTCTGGCTGCTGCCTGCGTATATCCCGTTGAGGAGGGTATGGAGGTAGAGACAAATACTCCCGCTGTAAGAAAATCAAGAAAGACGACCCTTGAGCTGCTGCTCTCGACTCACAACAAGAAGTGCCTTTCCTGCGAGAGAAGCGAGAACTGCGAGCTGCAAAGGCTTTCGAGAGACTACGGCGTTGATGAGGACCGCTTCATCAACGAGGGCACAAGATATGAGATCGACGATACCTCGGCTTATATCGTAAGAGACAATAACAAGTGCATCAACTGCCAGCGCTGCGTTGCTGCCTGCCAGAAGGTACAGAGCATCGGCTGCATCGGCGAGATCAGGAGAGGCTATAACACACACATCGGCTGCGCATTCGACAGCAAGCTTGCTGACGCTCCCTGCGTAGGCTGCGGCCAGTGTATCGTTGCCTGTCCTGTAGGTGCTATCACCGAGAAGGACAACACTCAGGCAGTCTGGAACGCGATCGCTGACCCCGAGAAGGAGGTAGTGTTCTTCACCGCTCCTTCCGTTCGTGCAACTCTCGG
The DNA here is from genome assembly GCA_946613705.1 of uncultured Clostridia bacterium. GTDB lineage: Bacteria > Bacillota > Clostridia > Oscillospirales > Ruminococcaceae > FB2012. The sequence goes on along the minus strand of CAMOFU010000133.1, from coordinate 5,062 downwards.
CGAGGCCTTCGGCAACCCCGTGGGCACCAACGTTGAGGGCAGGATGGTAGCAGGCATCAGAAGGCTCGGCGATGTCAAGGTGTTCAACATGGACGTTACTGCCGACCTCACCATCATGGAAGAGGCCAACGAGCTGATCGAGAGGATACAGCAGGGCGGCACACTGCCGATGTTTACCTCCTGCTGCCCCGGCTGGGTCAAGTTCTGCGAGCATTATTATCCCGATTTCCTGCCGCATCTTTCTACCTGCAAGAGCCCGCAGCAGATGTTCGGCGCTGTACTCAAGAGCTATTACTGCCAGAAGAACAACATCGACCCCAACAAGCTGTTCGTAGTAAGCGTTATCCCCTGCACCGCGAAGAAGTTCGAGGTAACAAGAGAAGAGCAGAGAACAGGCGAGTATGACGATGTTGATGTAGCACTCACAACAAGAGAGCTGGCAAGAATGATAAAGCGTGCAGGCATCGACTTCAATGCTCTGCCCGACGAGAAGTTTGACGATCCGTTTGAGGTAGCTTCGGGCGCAGGCGCTATCTTCGGCGCAACAGGCGGCGTTATGGAGGCTGCTCTGAGGACCGCAGCATTCAAGCTCGACGGCAAGTGCGATGCTCTCGTATTCAACGAGGTAAGAGGCACAAAGGGTATCAAGGAAGCCGAGTACACCGTTGGCGGCGTTACCGTGAAGGTAGCTGTTGCTTCGGGTCTTGCCAATGCAAGAGAGCTTGTTGATGCTATCCGTAGGGGCGAAAAGGATTACCAGTTCGTAGAGGTAATGGCTTGCCCGGGCGGCTGCATCAACGGCGGCGGTCAGCCCTATCAGCCCGATACCGTTCGCAATAACGTTGATCTCAAGGCTATCAGAGCAAAGGCTCTGTACGACCTTGATGAGAAGCTGGAGCTGAGAAAGTCTCATGAGAGCCCTGTAATGGATCTGCTCTACAATGAGTTCTTCGAGGCACCCGGTGCTCACAAAGCACACAAGTATCTGCACACTCCTTATGTTAAGAGAGGTCACTGATACGTCTGATGCGTGGAATGTGAAGACCAAAACTGAATAATAAGACCGCGCAAGGCACGATGCCCTGCGCGGTTTTTGTATGTGCTGTATTTGATGTCTGCCGTTGGATCATTTGTATTCAAGATCGAGATTCTCAAACTCGCCGCGGCAGCCGCCGATAGCGTACAGTCCGATCATTACTCCCGTGAATCCGCCCGATACCTCGCTGGAGAGATACTTGGCGTAGCCGTAGCCAAGGCTCGTTTCGGCGGTGTCGTTCTCGCCGCAGAAGGAGAAACCGTAGCTGAAATTATCTGCCTTTATGATGAGGCGCACCTTTCCCGAGCTGAGGGGGACAGTTTTCTGTATGTGCTTGATGCCGCCGATGTTGAGCTTCAGCACAGCCTCCGGACCCGAGCCGTCCTCAGCCATTCTTACGGCGATATCATAGTGCTCGTTTTCGCACATATAGACCGTGATGCCTGCCTCGCCGCTGCGTTTTGAGCTGTCCGAGCCGCTTACAGTCAGGTCGCAGCGAAGGCTGAATGTAAAGTCCCTCTGCCGCATTGCGATAAAGGTGGGCGAGTCGGCTTGTTCAAGGTCGATATCCGTGCCGATAAGCACCGCCTTGTTCCAGCCGAGCTCGTATTTAGACAGGTCGGGCTTGCGCATATAGGACCAGTCTGTATTCCATGCGGTGTTCTCAAAGGTATAGCGCTTCTTCTCGGTCTGTATGAAGTCGCCCTCGATCTCATATGACTCATCTGTCGTGCCGTCCCTGCCCGCAGTGAACCAGCCGTTCTCTCCGAACTCAACAGGGGTGAGGAACACCTCGCGGCCGAGATTGTGGAACGGCTGCCAGATATGTATCTGCCTGAAACCGAGACTTATAATGAACCACTGCCCGCTCGGGCCCTGTATCAGATCGCCGTGACCTATGCCCTGAATGATATAGGGTGCCTTGTTGCGGTTTGTGAGCACGGGGTTGTTCGGGTTGAGCGTGTACTTGCCCCACAGCGAGCGTGAGCGTGCGCAGGTTATCATGTGACCGTACTCGGTGCCGCCCTCTGCTGCCATGAGGTAGTACCAGCGGCCGATCTTGTAAAGATGCGGGCTCTCAAGGAAACGCCCGCCCGAGCCCTGCCAGATGCACTTGCTCTCTGAAAGCTTTTTGCCCGTTTCAATATCTATCTCGCACTGCACCACGCCGCCCACACCGTTTTCGTCCTCGCCGTTGGACATGAAGTAGCAGCGGTCCTTCTCAAAGTAAAGCGAGGGGTCGATGCCGCCCTGATCCACATAGATCGGCTCGGACCATTCGCCTGTTATATCATCGGTGTATACATAAAAGTTCTGTCTTGTTGTATCATTGGTCGTGACCATATAGAATCTGCCCTTGTGGAAACGGATAGTCGGTGCAAATACTCCGCCCGAGGAATTGATCTTATCGAGCATCACCTGAGAGTGGCGGGTAAGCACATAGCCGATCTGCTTCCAGTTTACCAGATCTTCGCTCTCAAACAGCGGCACACCCGGGAAATACTGGAACGAGCTGCAAACCATATAGTATTTGCCGTTTGCGAAGCAAACGCTCGGGTCGGGATAGAATCCTTTGACTACAGGGTTTTTGTAGATCATTTCTTATCCTCCTTTATCTGCCCGTAATAGGCATTTTCCCCGTGCTTCCTGAGATAGTGGCGGTCGAGCAGCTGCTGACTGATGCTGCCCGCATCGGGGGACAGCATATGCGCATGGAAGTTCATGAATGCCGCCTCCTCCAGCACTACCGCATTGTGGACCGCTTCAAAGGCATCCTTGCCCCATGTGAATGGACCGTGACTGCGGACGAGCACAGCGGGGACGGTCATCGGGTCGATACCCTCAAATGCCTCGATTATGACCGATGCCGTCTCCTTTTCATATTCTCCCTCTATCTCGGCGGGGGTCATTGCCCGTGTGCAGGGGATCTCGCCGTAGAAATAGTCAGCATGGGTCGTCCCCATCGGGATAACTCCTCTGCCTGCCTGCGCGAAGGATACTGCCCAGCGGCTGTGGGTATGGCACACTCCGCCCAGCCCTTCAAAGCGGCGGTACAGCTCAAGATGAGTCGGTGTATCGCTTGAGGGACGGTATTTCCCCTCTGCCGTTTCACCTGTTTCAAGGCTCACTACGACCATATCCTCGGGCTTCATACCGTCATACTCCACCCCCGAGGGCTTTATGACCATCATACCGCTCTCGCGGTCAACAGCAGATACATTGCCCCAGGTAAAGGTCACAAGTCCGTATTTCGGAAGCAGCAGATTTGCTTCGCATACCTTTTTCTTCAATTCTTCAAGCATGATAGAACTACTCCTTATCCGAGAGCCGCTCCGATACGAGCAGTCTCTCATAATTTTTCATAAATGCAGCAAAGCCCTCTGCGCCGTTCCTATCGGGCTGCGATATCTCGGCGCGCGCTCCCGCAAAGACCTTTTCATCGAGCCAGTCGGCAAGTGCCTGTCCGCCGCCGCAGACCATATACTGTGCCAGCAGAGCCATGCCCCACGCGCCGCCCTCGCCCGCGGTAGTCAGCACCGCAACGGGAACACCGAGAGCATCTGCCATAAGCTGAGATGCCGCGCCGCTCACCTTGAACAGCCCGCCGTGCCCGTTGAACCTTTCTGCCGACACGCCCTCTTCTCTGAACAGCACCTCGTTGCCGAGCGTGAGTGCCGCGAACGTGGAATACAGCTGTGCGCGGAAGAATCCGCCGAGAGTGACGGCTCGGTCGGGCTCTCTCGAATACAGCGGCCTGCCGTTTTCAACACCCGCCACAGGCTCGCCTGAGATAAAATTGCAGCACACCGCTCCGCCGCAGTCGGCGGGCGCGGTCATCGCGTTCCTGTAAAGCAGCTCATACAGCGCCGACTTATCGAGCCGTGCGCCCGCGAGCTCCGAAAACTCCCCGAACATCTTCACCCACATATCTATCTCGGAGCAGCAGTTATTGCAGTGGACCATAGCAACGTCAGCGCCGTCGGGGGTGGTGACGATATCTATATCCGCGTGCATTGACTTCAGCGGACGGTCGAGCACGAGCATTGAAAAGATCGACGTGCCTGCCGAGATGTTGCCTGTTCTCCTGCGGACGGAATTGGTCGCGGTCATGCCCGTGCCCGCATCGCCCTCGGGAGGGCACATGGGAACTCCCGCTCTGAGCTTACCCGTCGGGTCGAGCAGTGCGGCTCCCGCATCTGTCAGCACAGCTCCCGTGCTGCCCGCGAGCCGAACCCTCGGCAGCAGCTCACGCAGCGGCTTATCGAAGCCCTTATCGGAAAGCAGTCTCTCGGTCACGGCAATGAAGTCGCTGTTATAGTCCTTATCCCTGATCGGAAAGATGCCCGATGCCTCACCGATGCCGACCTCTCGTCTGCCCGTCAGCAGGAAATGCACATACCCCGCAAGGGTGTTTATATACGCTATCCTGCCGATATGCTTCTCGCCGTTGAGCACTGCCTGATAAAGATGTGCTATGCTCCAGCGCTGAGGGATATTGAAGCCGAGCTCGCGGCTGAGCTCTTCTGCCGCCTGCGAGGTGATGGTGTTGCGCCATGTACGGAACGGCACGAGCAGTCTGCCCTCGCTGTCAAAGGGCATATATCCGTGCATCATTCCCGAAATGCCCATGCCTGCCGCCGAGGTCAGCTCCGCGCCGTATTTTTCAAGGATATCCTCTTTGAGCGACCTGTAGCAGCCCTGAAGTGCTTCGATGATCTGCTCCTGCGGATAGTACCATATGCCGCCGTTGAAGCTGTTTTCCCAGTCGAACGCTCCCGAGGCTATCGGCTTTGTATCCTCACCGATAAGCACTGCCTTCACCCGTGTGGAGCCGAACTCTATGCCGAGAAAGCAGCTCCCGTTTTCGATCATTGTTTTCATATTTATAGCTGTATTGTTATCCATGACAAGCATACCACCGTTCTGTCGGGATCATATCTTAAAAACACCCGACCGTATTAATTATACATTACTTCATATCACTTTTCAAGCACCGATCTGACATTTTATTGATTTTGCCGATAC
>CAMOFU010000132.1 GCA_946613705.1 uncultured Clostridia bacterium | reverse complement strand
GCAATACGGCAGCTCCGCACTATGTTTAGGGCGAGGGAATTGCGCGCCGCCGCTGCGGCCGCTGCGACCGGCCTGCGTTGACATTGGCGAATAAAAATGATATAATATATAATGATACAAGATCGGACGTGCTGAGAGGTGAGAATATGACAGAAAACGGGGTCACCCGCCCGAGGGTGCTGCTTGCTGCGGTGGATACGGGGGAGTATGATGCCGAGCGTTCGCTCGATGAGCTGGAGGAGCTTGCCGATACTGCGGGCGCGGATACGGCTGTGCGTGTGATACAGCGCAGACCCGCCTATGAGCCCGCCACCTGCATAGGCACGGGAAGGCTCGCCGAAATGGCAGAGCTGTGCGAGCGTGAGGATATCGACCAGATCATCTTCGACTGCGAGCTGACTGCTACACAGATCAGGAATATCGAGGCGGTGTGCAATGTCCATACCATTGACCGCACCATGCTTATCCTCGATATCTTCGCACAGCGTGCGACAACACATGAAGGGCGGCTGCAGGTCGAGATAGCGCAGTATAAATATCGGCTGCCGAGACTGGCGGGAATGGGCGTGAAGCTCTCTCGTCTGGGCGGCGGCATAGGAACGAGAGGCCCCGGCGAGACAAAGCTTGAAACAGATAAGCGCCATATACGCGCACGCATAGCATCGCTGTCGCAGGAGCTCAAAGAGATCGAAAAGCGTCGGGGGCTGCACCGTGAGCGCCGAATGAAGGACGGCACGCTCGTCTGCGCGATCGTCGGCTACACCAATGTCGGCAAATCCACGCTGCTCAATACGCTGACAGATGCGGGCATCCTTGCCGAGAACAAGCTCTTTGCAACGCTGGAGACGACCTCGCGTTCGATAGAGCTGCCCGACGGCAGGAGCGTTATGCTCGTAGATACCGTCGGGCTCATCAGCCGACTGCCGCACCATCTCGTCGAGGCATTCAAGTCAACGCTCGAGGAGGCTGCCGACTCCGATGTGATACTGCATATCGTCGATGCTTCGAGCGACGAGTGCGAGAAGCAGGCAAGGGTGACTCTTGAGCTGCTAAAGGAGCTTGGCTGCGAGGGCATACCCGTTGTTACCGTGCTCAACAAATGCGACCTTGTGCCTTATATAGATGATCTTGCCGCGGGAGATGGCACAGTGAAGATATCGGCTAAAACAGGCGAGGGGATACCTGCCATGCTCGAAGCGGTTTCAAGGGCGCTGCCGCAGTCCGCAAAGAAGATGAAGCTGCTCATTCCGTATTACGAGGGCAGTCTTCTGAACAGCATCAGGCAGGACGGCATGGTGTTCTCCGAGGAGTATACTCCCGAGGGCACTCTTGTTGATGCGCTTGTTGACGTAAAGCTGTTCGCCAAGGCAGAACAGTACAAATATTCGGACTGAATATCCGTCTGCCGCGCATGGCGGCGGATCGGCAGGGAGCTGAAAGGAGCATTGCAATGGACTATACGGTGAGCGGCAGGGACATACTGCTGCATCAGCCCGACCTTGATCTGGACGAAACGCTTGACTGCGGACAGGCATTCCGCTGGGTCAAGACGGCAGAGGACACCTATGAGGGATACCGCCTTGACAGCTTTCTGCGGATATCTGCGGAGGACAAGGCAGACGGGGTGTTCCGCCTGCATGACACGACAGAGCGGCAGCTGCTTGACGAATGGTATGATTATCTTGACCTCGGGACGGATTACGGTGAGCTGAAGCGCCGTTTTTCGGAGGACGAAACGCTTGCAAAGGCGTGTGCATATGCGGGCGGGATACGGATACTGCGGCAGGACAAATGGGAGGCGCTTTCAAGCTTCATCATCTCGCAGAACAACAATATCCCGCGCATCAAGGGGATAATCGGCAGGCTCGTCGAGCATTACGGCGGATACCCCTCGTCACAGCGGCTGAGCGGAGAGACTGCGGAGAGCCTCGGGTTCCTGCGGTCGGGATTTCGGGCGAAGTATCTGGTCGATGCCGTTGAGAAGGTGAACGGCGGGCAGACCGAGCTTGAAAGGGTCGCCCGACTGCCGCTTGCGGAAGCACAGCGTGCGCTGATGACGATAAAGGGAGTAGGGCCGAAGGTGGCGATGTGTACGCTGCTGTTCGGAATGCACAAGACCGATGCGTTCCCTGTGGACGTGTGGATGAAGCGGGCGCTCGAGCGCTGGTATCCGAACGGCCTGCCCGAATGCGTCAGCGGCTATGAGGGCACGGCGCAGCAATATCTGTTCCACTATATACGAAACTGCGGTTGATCCGCTTCGCGTGCTGCATTATATGTCTGCACCGATAATATAGCATCAACGAAAGGGGAATGCCCGATGAAACAGCTTCTTGCCGTAACTGTGATAATTGCCGCGCTCCTGCTGTGCGGGTGTTCGCTCAATGTGCCGAAAACAGGCAAGGGCAATGCCGATGAGGACGCTTCTGCCGATGCAAAGGAAACGGTCGTCGGTATAAAAACGGGCGGCAGGGAAAGCGTCGGCGGCGGAAATGTCGTGTACGAAAACAGCGGTGTGAAGGTCACTATGGCGGGCTTTGCCGATGATGTGCTCACCCTCACCGCCGAGAATATGTCGGATAAGGAGCTATCGCTAAGGTCGGCTTATATAGCGGCGGACGGTGTCGCGCTGGAGGACAGGTATGTAAGCGAGCAGCTCCGCGGCGGCGAGCGCACGGATATCACCCTCAGCGGAGCGGGTATGTGCCGAATGACGATGCGGCTCTTCCTGTCCGAGGAGGAGTCAAATCAGACAGTCGAGGGCAGCCTTTCGGATACGATAGAGTTCACGTTCTCGGATAAGCTGAGTCTCCACGGAAAGGAGCTGTATACCGTCGTTTATTCCGATGACAAGCTGAAGCTGGGTCTGAAGGACGTTTCCTACAGGGACGATTCATCGACGGTCAAGCTGAAGCTCTATGCCGAGAATCATACCGATGAGGATCTGTGCATCTTAGGGTCAGATATCGTCTGCGACCACGAGGATTATTATTCCTCGCTCATGTTCTTCATTCCCGCAGGAGGGCGGTGCAGCCCCGTGATGCGCGCTTCCACGACGAACGGCACGCTCTCGGCAGCCGACCTCGACAGCATAAGCTTTTCTGTCAGGGCTATACCGCTCGGCGATTATCTGGCTGACGGGTACTATACCGATGATGAGCTGTTCAAAACCGATACGGTGCAGCTGCGGCTGCCGAAGGCGAACAGACCCGAGAAGATCATTCCCGATACGGTGCAGATCGGCCGCACTGCCGACGAGGTAAGGCAGGAGATGCTCGAAGACGAGCGCACCGTTATGCTGCCCGCCCCGCAGAGCAGTGACAGCCTCAGCTTCGCAGGGGACGGGATAGAGCTTGAGTATCTGTTCGGCGCACAGGCAGAGATCGGGACGGAAACCTATGTGAGCCTCTGCTTCCGCTGCCGCAATACGCTGCAAAAGCAGATAACGCTCTCGCCCGCAGGCGTCGTCAACGGCGCGACCGCAGGGCTCTACTGCTACGAGTCCGTGGCGGCTATGACAGAGGATACCGTCACCGTTTCGTGCCATATGCCCGCACAGTATCTGAGCAGCTTCACCGATGCAGCGGTGTGGTTCGAGGTGTACTATGACGACGGGCGCTATGATGAGAATTCGTATATAACGGGCACCGATGCCTTCAGGATAGTCTGCTCCGACAGCTCCGCGGGTCTGACCCCGCCGAAGGACGCGAAGACCGTCTACTCCGACGATAACGTTGAGATAAAGTATGTCGGCATCGAGGAGAACGACGTTTATTCCCTGATAAGCTTCTTCGCCGTGAACAAGTCGGATAAGAACATCTCTGTTTCTGCAAAGGTGCCTGACGATGCGGCTGAGAATTATCGCATTGTCGGAAAGCTGTATATGTTTGCGGGCACCTGCACCTTTGATACGCTTCCCGTAAGCTCGTCGGACAGCGGATCGCAGCTGACAGAGAAGAATGTCGGGGGGCTCGGGCTATGGTTTACGGTAACAGACAGTGAGGGCAATGAGCTGTCCTCGGGGCAGGGAGTATTATGAAGATCAGGCTGAACAAAAATCGGATAGCGCTCGCGGTCATATTCGGCGGGTGCATACTGCTGAATATCATCGCGTGGCTCTCAAAGGGCTTCTGCGACTGGTACGGCGCGAATATCTTCCCGATATGGATGAACGCATTCGGCAGGCCGATAGCACTGCTGCCGTTTTCGCTGGGCGAGATGATGATAATAGCGGGCATTGCTCTCGTGCTGCTCACACCGCCCTCGCTCGCGGTGCTGCTGATAGTGCTGAAGGGACGACGGAAAAGGGTGCTGAAGGTCTATGGGCTCATCTACATCTGGGTCATCGCTTTCGTCGTGCTGACCGAGACGCTCAACTGCTTTATCCTCTACCACCGCTCGACCTTCGGCGAGACATACGGCATCCCCTCTGTCGGGCATACGAGCAGCGAGCTGGTGGAGCTGTGCGATCATCTTACCGAGAATACCAATGCCCTGTCAAAGCAGGTCACCCGTGACAGTGAGGGAAGATTTGTCCTGACTGCCGACCTTGACGAAACTGCACGCTCCGCAATGGAGGCGCTGGGCGATGAATTCGGGCAGCTCGCGGGGTATTATGTCACGCCAAAGCCCGTTATCAATTCGTTCTTCATGAGCCAGCAGTATCTTATGGGAATGTATTTCCCGTTTTCGTTCGAGGCTAATTACAACCGCGAGATGTATCCCTCCAATCTGCCCGAGACGGTGTGCCACGAGCTCGCTCATACCAAGGGCTTCATGCTGGAGGACGAGGCGAACTTCATAGCCTTTCTTGCCTGCGACCGCTCGGACAATACCGAGTACCGCTACAGCGGGTATCTCAGGGCGCTGAAATATGTGCTCTCGCAGGTAAGGGACAACTGCTCTGATGATGAGATATCCCGCGTGTATTCGGCGCTCTCTGCGGAGGTCATCACCGATATCAACGGCAATGCCGACTACTGGCAGAGCGTGCAGGAGAGCGATGAGGGTCTGCTGCCGTCAAGCACGGTGGCGGCAGTGTCGGACGCTGCGATGGAGGCATCGCTCAAAATGAACGGCGTTGCCGACGGCAAAAAGAGCTACGGCAGAATGGTCGATCTGCTGCTGAATTACGGGATAGGGAAACGGAAATGAGCGGCTGCCCGCACCAAACTCCAAAGGAGCTGAAAACCAATGATATATACCTTTACGACACGCTCGGCGGCGGAGACTGTCGCGCTGGGCAGGTGCATCGGAGCACTGCTGCACGGCGGAGACTGCATCGCCTATGCGGGCGGGCTCGGTGCGGGGAAGACTACGATGACGCGCGGTATAGCCCTCGGCATGGGGCTTGACGATGATGTCACCTCACCGACCTTTGCGCTCGTCAACGAGTACCGCGGCGAGCGGCTGACGCTGTGCCACTTTGATATGTACCGCATATCCTCGCCGGACGATCTTGAAACTACGGGCTTTTTCGATTACATGGACGGGGACACTGTCCTTGCCGTCGAGTGGAGCGAGAATATCTCGGATGCGCTCCCGCCGGATACGGTAACGGTCACGATAGAGCGTACAGACGGTGATACGGAAACAAGAAAAATAACGATAAACGGAGATGAACGATTTGCTGACATTGGGGATAGATACCTCGGGTAAGGTGGCATCTGTCGCCGTCATGGACGGTGAACGGCTGCTCGCCGAGAAGATCCTGTACACCAAGCTCACCCATTCGCAGGTGATACTGCCTATGGTGCAGGAGCTGCTTGCCGACTGCGGACTGGAGCTGCGGGGACTTGATGCAGTGGTCTGCGCCGCAGGCCCCGGGTCGTATACGGGGCTGAGGATAGGCATTGCCGCTGTCAAGGGGATAGTCATGGGCGCGCCGCAGCTGAAATGCGCCGCCGTTTCCACTCTTGAAGCGCTCGCTTGGGGCAGCTCTGCCTTCTGCGGCAGGATAGTCCCCGTGATGTATGCCCGTCCGCAGATAGTATATGTAGGCTGCTACGAGAGCCGCGGCGGGAGCATCAGGGCGCTTTCCGAGGATAAGGTCACGAACGAGGCGGAGTTTTTCACAGCCCTTGACACGTCCTCGCCGCTGATGCTTACGGGCGACCGCGCCGAGGAGATCAGACAGACATATTTCAGGGATAACAGCAATGTGCTGCTCTCGCCCGCCGCCGACAGACTGCAAAGAGCGTCCGCCCTCTGTGCCGCATTTATCGGCAGCCCCGAACGCGCCGTGCCGCCCGCAGCGCTCGAAGCAAGCTATCTTCAAGCTACCAAGGCGGAAAAGGATAAGGCGCACAGGGATAGTTGAGTACAAAAATATGTACAGCAAAAATGCGGCGGAGGTGTGAAAATGGAACTTAAAGCTCTTGACCCCGTGCTTTCCGTATGCAAGGTCGGGTCATTTGAGGATATAAGAACAGACAGCGAGCTGCTGTTCATCGGAAAGACGGACGAGGAGCTGTCGCTTGTCTGCCCGACCGCCGATGTGCCTGCCCGCACACTCGCCCGTGACGACGGCTGGCGGGGCTTCCGTATACAGGGAGTGCTTGATTTTTCGCTGATAGGCATACTCTCAAAGCTCTCGGCAGTGCTTGCCGCACGGGGCATCGGGATATTCGCCGTATCGACCTACAACACGGACTATATCCTTGTGAAGCAGGAACGCTTTGATGAAGCGCTCTCGGCACTTGCCGACGAGGGCTATACCGTCATCGGGAAAAAATAAACAAATAAACAAATAAACACAAAACAGACCGCAAAGCACTAAAATGCACTTCGCGGTCTGTTTTGTAAATATATTATCCCGCTCCCGCTATGCATCGCCGTAAATGATAGTTTATCTTTACTGCCTGCGGGACTTGTTGGGGGAGACCCTTTTGAAAAAGGGTCGTCCCCCAAACCCCCTCCCTAAAACTTTTAATTCTTAGGGTCGAGGGGTATCCGTTTTACAAACAGAGAGCGAAATTTGCCGTTTCA
>CAMOFU010000131.1 GCA_946613705.1 uncultured Clostridia bacterium | reverse complement strand
TCCGGAGCGCGGCAAAGCCTTCCTCCCGCACAATGCAGGGCGCGCCGCCGCTGCGGCCGACGGCATTGCGGGACTTTACAATCGGGTGGTGGTGGTGTATAATATATATTAATGATGCAGTACCGATGAGAAAGTGAGATGATAATGTGTCCGATCTGGATAAGCTGCTGAAGGGACTGAACAAGCTCGGGAAGATCATTACCACAGCGAACGAGCTTGACAAGCCTGCTGCGAAGAAGCCGAAGCCTGCTGCCGCAGAGCCGCCCGCACCCAAAAGGGCTGCACCGAACGTAACCGCAAGAAAGCAGACCGCTGCCGAGGACGACTGGGACAGGCAGTTTGAAGCCTTCCTTAAAGAAAAGGGCAGGCAGGAGGGTCACAGGGTGGTAAACACTCTTAAAGAGGAGCCTGCGGTGCAGCCTGCTCCCGCACCTTCGCATGAGCCGACCTCTGCGCACAACGACTGGGACAGGCAGTTTGCCGAGTTCATGCAGCAGAAGCAGCTTGACGAGCAGAAGCAGCAGATAGCCGCCGTGACTGCGCTGAGGGTGCCCGACGGGTATATAAACCCGTACACGGGCGACGAGCGGGCGAGGGGGATATTCTGCGAGGAGCTGCACGAGGCGCTCGGGATATGCCTTGACAGGCTCGGCTGTGTGGATATCGAGTTTATCGCGCAGATCACCGCAAGAGATATCGTCAGTGTGATAACAGGGCTCAAGGGCAGCATCTACTGCGACCCCGACAGGTGGAACGAATGCTTCTACAAGGGCTGGGTCACGGCGGCTGAGTATCTGAGCGGCAACATGATAAAGCGCTACAATACCGCAAGGGAAGCCGACAGGAAATATCAGGGCTTTTTCAAGGAGAACGTCAGGGCTGCCGAGGCTGCGCTGCCGCCGCCGCTGGACACTGCGGATATCTATGCGACGCTCGGCTCGCCGTGGATACCCGCAGATGTGATCGACGATTTCATCACATATATATTGGGCACGGTGAACTCCCGCAAAAAGCCCGAGGGCTCGAACAAAACGGTACACGACAGCATAACGGGCATATGGGAGATACCGAGCAAGAGCCGCTACGGGCATTCGTCGCGGTCGCTCTACTACGGCACGAACCGCATAGGGCCGCTGCAGCTGATGGAAAAGCTGCTCAACTGCCGTCAGGTGCAGATATTCGATACCGAGACAAATTCGGCGGGGAAGTCTGTCCGCGTGCTGAACGAGCAGGAGACGGTGGCGGCGCTTGAATGCGAGAGCCGTATGCGCAGTGATTTTTCCGACTGGCTGTGGCGGGACCCGAGGCGCAGCGAGCGGCTGCAGATGATCTACGAGAACAGGTTCTCCTGCTTCAGGAGCCGAAGCTTTGACGGGTCGTTCCTCACCTTTCCCGAAATGAACGAAAAGTATACGCTGTACGATTTCCAGAAGGAGGCTGCCGCAAAGATAATCTTCACGCCGAACACGCTGCTTGCCCACGAAGTAGGCTCGGGCAAGACCTTTATCATGGCGGCGGCGGGAATGAAGCTGCGGCAGCTGGGACTGTCAAAGAGGAATATGTTCGTGGTGCCGAACAGTCTGGTCGGGCAGTGGGAGAGCATTTTCAAGGATCTGTACCCCTCGGCGCGGGTGATAACGGTGAACCCCGCAGACTTCACGAAGGACAGGAGGGAAGCGACGCTCCGCACCGTAAAGGACACCGATTTTGATGCCGTGGTGATCGCATACAGCTGCTTTGACAGGATAGCGCTCTCGGGGAGTGCTCAGCGGAGGCTGCTTTCTCTCGAATACGAGGAGATCGCGCGGTACATCGCGCAGCACGGCAGCGAGCCGAAGGCGCTGAACGCCAAAAGGACGGCACTGCTTGGGCGGATAAAGGCGCTCGAGGCTGAGGAAAAGAAGGCGGACGCAGGCGGGCTGACATTTGACCTTCTCGGGATCACCACACTGTTTGTGGACGAGGCGCACAACTATAAGAATATCCCGATAGATTCCCAGGCGGGGCTGCCGGGGATAAACTCCCGCGGCTCGGACAAGTGCGCCGGAATGCTTGAAAAGGTACAGTATACAGCGCTGTGCGGTCGGGGGACGGTATTTGCCACGGGCACACCGATCACCAATTCTATCTCTGATGCATACACGATGCAGAGGTATTTGCAGTACGGGGATCTGAAGGCGCTCGGGCTGCGGAGCTTCGACAGCTGGATAGGAATGTTTGCCGAGGCGAAGACCGACTTTGAGATAGACGTTGATACCTCGGGCTACAGGTTGTGCCGCAGGCTGCGGTCGTTCCACAATCTGCCCGAGCTGACGGCGCTTTTTTCGGTGGCGGCGCATTATCACAGGACCGACGGCCGCCGCGATATCCCCGACTTTGCGGGGCACGAGGACTGCACCGTACCCAAGGGGGAGGCGCTCGCGCAGTATCTGAAAAGCATCTCCGAGCGTGCCGAGAGGGTGCGGCGGGGAGAGACAGACCGCAAGACGGACAATATGCTCAAGATCACGACCGACGGGCGCAAGGCGGCACTTGATATCAGGCTGGTGACCCCCGAGGCGGGCGAGCAGCTTCAGAGCAAGGTGCGCTTCTGTGCCGAGAACATTTATCGGATATGGCAGGAGAACGATGTTGAAAACTGCACGCAGCTGGTGTTCTGCGATATCTCAACACCGAAGGCGGAGTTCAATATCTACGACGAGCTGAAAAGGCTGCTCGTTGACAAGGGCATACCGTCACAGCAGATAGAGTTCATACACTCCTATGAGGAGGACAGCGAGCGGCTCGGGCTGTTCGGAAGGGTGAACAGCGGCGAGGTGCGGGTGCTGCTCGGCTCGACCTTCAAGCTCGGCACGGGCGTGAACGTGCAGACCCGACTAAAGGCGGCGCATCACCTTGATGTTCCGTGGCGGCCTGCCGACATGATACAGCGCGAGGGGCGTATACTCAGGCCGAAGAACCAAAACCGCAGCGTGCGGATATTCCGATACATCACCGAGGGGAGCTTTGATGCCTACTCGTGGCAGCTGCTCGAAACGAAGCAGAGCTTTATCTCGCAGCTGCTTGCAAACGAGCTCACCGAGCGCAGCGGCACCGAGGTGGACGGCGTGGTGCTCGATTATGCCGAGGTGAAGGCGCTCGCGGTCGGCAATCCGCTGATAAAGCGCCGCATAGAGACTGCCAACGAGCTTTCGCGATACAGGATATTGCAGCGGCAGCTGACACAGAGGCGGCGGTACCTTATCGCGCGGCTTGAGGCTATCCCGCGGGAGAGAAGGCATCTGAATGAGCTGATAGAAAAGGCTGAGGAGGATCTTGAATGCCTGCGCCTGCCCGAGAACGAGACGGTAACGACGGACATGAGGACAAGGCTGCGCGAGGCGCTCGAGGTCGCGGTCGCGGCACGGACGGACAGCAGCGTGCCCGTCTGCGAGCACAGGGGGTTTAAGATATTCCTGCACCCGAATATGATAAGCTCGCGCCCCGCGGTAAAGATAGAGCGCAGCGGTGTTTACTTTGCCGAACTGGGAGACACCCCGCTCGGCTACCCTGCGAGGGTGGACAATGCGCTCGAGCGGCTGCCGCAGTTTATCGAGGAGAACGGACAGCGGCTGGCGGAGCTGGAGCGGGAGAACGTTGACGCACAGCTGGAGCTTGACAGGCGCGAGAGCTATCTTGACGAGATAGAGCGCTTTGAGCGGGAGCTTGCGGATATAGACCAAAGACTACAGACAGGAGCATAAGTGAGAATGTTGATATACAATGCAAGGATATACACTCAGGATAAGCAGCGCCGTTTGATAGAGAACGGCTATGTCCGCTGGGAGGGCGGCATCATCACTGAGGTGGGGGAGGGCTTTCCCGCAAATACGGACGGCGGCACGGATGCTCACGGAGCAGCGCTCTACCCGGGGTTCATCGACATACACACACATCTGGGGCTGACGACGAACGGGGTAGGTGTCGAGGGGGAGGACTTCAACGAGGAGAGCCAGCCCGTATCGCCGCAGCTGCATATACTCGATGCGATAAACCCGTTTGACATAAGCTTTAAAAAGGCGCTCGGAGCGGGCATCACCTCGGTGCTGATCTCGCCCGGGTCGATGAACCCCGTGGCGGGGGATATCTGCGCGGTATCCACATACGGCAGGCGGATAGACAGTATGCTGATAGGCAGGGTGGGCATGAAGTTCGCACTGGGCGAGAACCCCAAGATGACCTATATGAACCGCGACGAATCACCCTGCACGAGAATGTCTATCGCGGCGATGATAAGGGAGGCGCTCGCAAAGGCGCAGAGGTATATTGCCGACAAGCAGCAGGCAGAGGACGGCGGAGACGAGCCCGAGCTGGATATGCAGAGCGAGGCGCTGATCCCGCTGCTTGAGCGGAAGCTCAAGGCGCATTTCCACTGCCACCGTGCCGACGATATCTTCACGGCGCTGCGGATATCCAAGGAATTCGGTCTTGACCCTGTGCTGATACACTGCACGGACGGCCATCTGATCGCCGAGGAGCTGGCGGAGGAGAACGTGCCTGCGGTAGTGGGGCCGATCATGTGCGATGCCTGCAAGCCCGAGCTTGCGAACATCACTCCCGCGAACGCGGCGCTGCTGTCGAAGGCGGGGGTAAGGGTAGCGATATGCACGGACCACAGCGAGATACCGATAGAATACCTGCCGATAAGCGTCGGGGTATGCATGAAGCACGGGCTGCCGTTTGAGAAGGCGCTGGACGCAGTTACGGTAACTGCTGCGGAGACAGCGGGCATAGCGGACATAACGGGCTCGATAGAAACGGGCAAGCGCGCCGACCTTGTGCTGTTTGAGGGCTTCCCGTTCGAGGTGATGAGCAGCCCCGTGCTGACGGTATGCGGCGGTGTTGTGATAAGTGAGCCGTAGGAAACGAGCAGTAAAGCAGAAAAGCCGCACAGAGCGATAATGCCCTGTGCGGCTTTGGTATTTGTTTCATTTGTTTCATTTGTTTCAGCTGTCGGCAGGCTCGTCGGAGAGCAGGATAAACGGCAGACGTTCGGTGAGAGCCGACTGAGAGAAGCCGTCGGTATAAAGCAGTTCGAGCGGGTCGGAGAACCTGCCTATCCGCTGCCGAAGCCCGATGACCGAGTCTGCAAGCTCGGGGCTGAGCAGCAGGCATTCGCAGAGCTGCTGCGCGTCCGCGCGGTTGATGTTCACCTTTTTCATTCGGGGCTCCTCCTCCTGCGGCGGAGCGGTCTGAGCCGCTGCGGCAGTCATGTGTGCGGGCTCGGACGCTGCGGCCGAAGCCGTTGTTGTGGGATCCGTCACTGCCGCGGGCTTTTCGGGAGCCGTCGTCTGCGGTGCTGTCGTCTGCGGTGCGGTCGTCTGTGTCGGGGGCGCAGTGCTTTCGGCAGCAGGCTCGGTGCGGACAGTGGTGATGATAAGGTCCCGCTCCGAGATATAGAAATGCTCCTTTATCACGGCAAGCGTTCTCTCGCCGATGCCGTATATCTCGGTCAGCTCATCAAAGCTGTGTATAGTGCCCTGCCTGTTCCTGCGGGCGATTATGCCCTCGGCGGCGGTGCGGTTGATGCCGCTCACGTTCGTAAGGCAGTCAAAGTCTGCAAGGTTAAGATCCTGCGGGTAGGAATATGTCACGGTGCTGACGGCTGTTTCACGGACAGCTGCGGTATCGGCGGGCTCGGACGGCAGGGTCTTCTTTGAAGATGCGGTCTTGCGGGTAGTCACGGATGCTTTTGAGGTCACGGCGGGATGCGCTGCCGATCGTGATGTGCGGGCGGACGTTGTTCCCGTGTCGGCGGCAGCGGACGTTCGGGCAGCAGTGATCGGTGCGGTCGTGACCGAAAGGCTTACCGCTGCGGGTACTGCCGACTGTGTCACAGTGGCGCTGTAGATCCTTGCGCCGATATCCTCCTTCAGCGAAAGGTCTGCGGTAACGGCGGCACCTGCCGCGGCAGCGATCAGCAAGGCACCCGCAATTGCGATCACGCGGGAGATATGCAGGCGCGGCTTATCCCGTTCATTATCCATAACTGCGTCCCCCTTTCCGACCGTTCGGCGCTCAGCTCTTCCTCATGCGCATATAGAATCGTCTTGTTGCCTTCCACGGCAGCAGGCACAGCGTCAGCTGGACGGCGCTCGGTATCCATACGTCAAGCGGTGAGCAGAACCCGCTGCGGCGTATCAGCTTCCGAACGCGGATAAAATTCTTCGTCGAGCGGAAGCTCTTGCGCTTTCTGTAGTCCTCCTCGCTGATGCGGTATCTCACGAGCACCTCGGGTATGTTGCGTGCCTTTGCTCCGTTTGCGAGCATTCTGACGGCGAACTCGTAGTCCTCGCATTCTTCAAGTTCTGCATAGCCGCCTATCTCCTCTGCCAGCTCTCTTCTGAATGCGAGTGTCTGGCGGCAGAAGGGGTTGCGGCGGCGGGCGTATTTTTTGATCTGCTTATGTTTTGTCGGCAGCTGCTTTATCCCGACGGCCTCTCCCTTGCCCGTGTCGTACACCTCGGCAAAGGTGCCTATCATATCAAGGTGCGGCTTTGCGGCAAACAGCTCCATCTGCTTTCGGCAGCGCTCGGGAAACGAGATATCGTCCGAATCCATGCGGACGATATAGGGGCAGGTGCAGGACTTTATACCCTCGTTCAGTGCTGCCGCCGCGCCGACATGGTCATCTATCCTGATGATGCGGAAATACGGTCGAAACTCGCTCTCAAAGGATTTTGCGATTATATTCAGCTCGCAGGTGAGCTTTCCGTCACAGACCAGCACCACCTCGTCGGGCGGGTAGCTTTGCAGCAGCATACTGTCAAGGCTGGCATTCAGGTTTTCGGGTGTCTCGCGGTCATACACGGTCATCAGCACCGAATACGACGGCAGGCCTCTGCCTCTGCTCATCTGCTCACCTCCCGCTGATGTATGTTATCAGGTACTCAAACACTATATATAGTATATCAGCTATTTTACCGCTTGTCAACAGTAAAAGCAGCCGCTGCG
>CAMOFU010000130.1 GCA_946613705.1 uncultured Clostridia bacterium | reverse complement strand
CATTCGTAATGCGCAGGTCGCCGGTTCGAGTCCGGCTACCAGCTCCATAAAAAGCTCCGATCTTTCGCACTTTGCGCGAGGTCGGAGCTTTTTCATTATAAGTTTATTTTCGATTTGGTTCTGAGCCTGTCATAATCTCATAAATTTCCAAGCCTTGATCTGTCTCCCCAAACTGACCATAAATATGGGAATCAAGCATTATCTAAAATAGTGCCTTGTTTTGCTTTCCTTTTAACAAAAATATCAACTTCCTAAACTGTATTATACACGCACGCTTAGACATATAGTGTCATGCAAAATATTTTTAAAATGACATTCCGTGTCTGTCTGTAGGTTGTATAATGAGGCTGTAAGAAAAACGTCCGAGACCAACAGGAGGCAGATATCATGTTAAAAAAGTTTGACACAGACCTTTACGCAGCACTGGAGCAGCTCAAAGAGCAGAGCGCACCGCCGAAGGAAGATGGACCCGCAGAGGAGTATGATCCCGAGCTTGAAAAGCGCATAGAGCGCCTTGACAGGTTGTATGACCGTATCAACAGCTTTTTTGACTTCGCAGAGGACGCTGTTGACATGATCGGCGACGGCATATCCTCGCTCTTAGCGCTTGATGATGACGAGGAGCAGCCTGTTTATGAGCGCTTCCCCATGTCAGAAAACGGCTATGACCCTGCAATGACAGACGAGTTCTTTGATGAGCTCGAGCACAAGATACTCTATAAGCTCGACCCTGCATACAAGGAGCTTATCTCAAACGGCATCGAAGTCAGACCGTATGGATTCAAGTCAGAGGATGAGTTGTTCAATTCGCTCCCCGAGACAGAAAACGGCTATGACAAGTCGGCAGTGAAAGAGTATTTTGCAAAAGTAAAGAACATGGCAGCAGAAAGGTGGAGCGAAGAGAAAACGGAAAGTAAATAGTCCGATACAAACAAGCAGGGCGCATATCTTTCAAGATCTGCGCCCTGCTTCGATTTGCAATAATAAATAAGAAATAATAAATAATAAATAATAAAAGAAATCCTTTTGTTCGATTGCAAAAATACTGCGCAGAGCTCGTCAGACTACTTGAAAAATCCCGTGATGTATGTTATACTAATTGTCAGCAACACTGTGAAAGGAACGAACGCTATGCGGTTTTTGAACATGAAAAGCATTAATAGGAATATCTATGCAGCTATGTTCGGCTCCTTTATGTTTTTTCAGCTGGCGGTTCTGGGGCTTGGCAATCACGCGGGCGAGGGCTTGCTTTCCGACAGCTCCAGAGAGCAGATCTATTACGGTATTCAGTTGCCCGTGATACTCGGTTATATTGGCTATGCTGTTTTTGAGCGTTATCTGAAACGAGAAACTGTAAAGAAGTACACCTTTGCAGCTGTCTTTACTGTGCTTGCAGCAGGGTCTTTGATAATGGCTTTAGCTGACAAGGCAGCATATTTATATGTCAGTGTGACCTTTTCCGTGATGCCTGCGCTCGGCTTTCTTGGCGGCGCAGTCTATCACCGTATGAGTATTGAAGCGGCCTCGGGAGTTATGATCGCCCGTCGAATGGGTATCGGCTGTGCTGCTGCGGTCGCTCTGCAATACTTGCTTCAGCTTGGGTGGGGAGAAACTCCGCTCCTGCCTGTCTTTATGTTGGCGGCACTCGTTCTGACCTGCTTTGCAATTCAAAAAAAGCCCGAAATACTGCCCGATAAGATAATCGAGAAACCATCATCGCGCAGTCTTCTGTATTCCTGCCTGACAGCCTCTGTATTTTTGCTTTTTATCGGCTTCTATAACAGCTATATACATCACTTGCAGATACAAAGCGGCTATATCGAATTCAATGTCTACAGCTGGCCGCGGCTGATGATGATACCCTGCTACCTGCTGTTCGCATTTATCGGAGACAAGCGGCAGGGGAGGCTTGTTCCCGTGACGGCGCTGTGTATGTCACTTACAGCGATGCTAAACTCTGTGCTGACAGGCAGCGCAGATGTTTACGATCTGAATATGTGCCTGTTCTATTGTGCAGTCGCTGCTTCAGTCGCATATTACGATCTTGAGTTCTGGCGGTTGGCACAGGGAACTAAGCATCCTGCGTTTTGGGCTTCAACGGGCAGGGTCCTGGACAGTGCTATGGTTCTGATCTGTGCAGGATGCAGGGTATCGAAGCTTGGAGCTTCGGCAGTCCTGGCAGTGAATATCATTTGTCTTGCTGTACTGATCCTGGTCATGACCGTCAGCGGAGGTTTTAATATCACTGACTTGAAAGAGCAGAAGCTCTCTTCCTCGCTGTTGTCTCCCGAGAGCACCTTTGATCTGATAAAGCAGAAGTATTCTCTTACCCCGCGTGAGACTGATGTTTTCAGAGAACTTGTGCTCACTGAGGATAAGCAGACTGCCATAAGCGGCAGACTGTCGATCTCTGTCAAGATGCTTCAAAAATATGTAACGTCTATCTATAAAAAGACAGGGACCGAGACCCGCTCGGGTCTTTCCGAACTGTACCGCAGGACTATGATCGGGGAATGATGCTATCAATACGGTAATACGGTAAACAGCAGTGCTTTTGGTGTTCGTGTACAAGATACATAAAAACAGGATCGGGCTCACAAAAAGCCCGATCCTGTTGCTGATACTAAAATGCTGGTGCCGATGGCGGGGGTCGAACCCGCACGGTATCGCTACCAACGGATTTTGAGTCCGTCACGTCTGCCAGTTCCATCACATCGGCAAAATCCACAAAACCTATTATATCATATTGAAGCAGCAAAGTCAAGGGCAAAGCGCAAAAAAATACTGATGTAAATTCATACACAATTACTACAAAAAATATGCCGCAACCTCTTGATTTTTTATTTCTTTTGTGATAATATAATATTGTATAATACTGTGCATATTTTTTGACCTATGCTGCACGGTGTATCATTTATTGGAGGGATCTGCGATGGAATTCAAGGATATTAAAATACTTTTGTGTGACGACTCTATGTTTGCACGGAAAAAGCTGAGGATGTTTCTTTCTTCTCTCGGAGTAGTGAATATCTCCGAGGCTGCTGACGGCGAAGAGGCTGTCACAAAGTATAAAGAGGTTCAGCCCGATCTGGTATTTATGGATATAGTTATGCCCAAGCTTACAGGTATTGAAGCACTCAAGGCGATCAAGGAGTTTGATGCTTCCGCTAAAGTTGTAATGGCTTCCTCGGTAGGTACTCAAAGCCATCTCAAGCAGGCCATAGTTCTCGGGGCTTATGATTTTGTTCAGAAGCCTATTGACGATGCTCAGGTCGAAAAAATAATCCGAAATGCTATGAAGTGAGCGAAAGGGGAGTTATTATAAATGTTTGCACAATTTTTCGGAGCATTTCTGCTCAACAATAAGCTTGTTTCGCCTGATACTCTTGCTCAGGCTATAGATGATAAGAAGAATACAAGAATGCGTCTTGGTGTTCTTGCTATAAATGCAGGGCTTATGACAGCCGAGCAGGTCGAGCACGTTAATGTTGCTCAGCAGAGCGTTGATAAGCGTTTCGGTGACCTCTGTGTCGATCTTGGCTATCTGACCGAGGCTGATGTTGACAGACTGCTTTCCGAGCAGCCGACTGATTATCTGCTTCTCGGACAAACTCTTGTCAACAACGGCTCGCTGACTAATGCTGAGTTTGAAGCTGCTATCTCGTCTTATAAGGATCAGTATCAGCTTTCTGATGACGATATCACGAATAACCAGAACGATAAGCTCTCTGCGATCGTAAAGGATTTCTTCCATTTCAATACTGCAGAGAATGCACGGATCTATACCGATTATGTTACGCTGCTGTTCAAGAGCTTTATAAGATTTATCGGCGATGATTTTACACCTATCGAATCGACTGTCGTTAATGAGGCTGAGGCTCAGTATCTTGTTTGCCAGAAGATCCACGGCAAGTACACCGCTGAGCTTGCGATCGGCTGCGCTAAGGACGAGTATATTGCTTTTGCAGAACGTTTTGCTAAAGAGGAGCTTACCGACGAAGTCGATGAGTATGTAAATGAGATAGTAGGGGAGTTCCTGAATGTTAATAACGGACTGTTTGTTGTTAACGAGTCTAACCAGTCAGGCATCGAGCTCAGCCTTGATCCGCAGAATTATATTCATGACGGGAAGGTCAGATTTGAACATCAGGCATTCTGCATTCCTGTTGCTTTTGCATTCGGTGAGGTAGAATTCTACATTTCAGTTACCTGATGCATTATTTTGTCCGATATGCGCATAATGATCTGTAGGCAGCTGCCGCAGAAAGGAGTGCGCTTATGATAGGATTTGTAGCGGGTGCTTTGATCGGAGGCACGTTGGGAGTTACAGCAATGTGCCTTTGCAGAGTGGCATCTTATGCTGATTCACAGCATGCTTTTTCCGAGCATGAAAATAACTGAACGCGCCTTGTGCGCGTTTTGTTTTATTGGGGAAAATGCTGATGGATTTTGATAAAAAGAAATAATCCTTGACATTTTATAGAAAATGTCGTATAATAGTTATAAAGTTACAGATCGGTTACAGTGAGTAAGAGGTGATTTGATTGTACGGACACGGGCTTATAAAAAGATACATATGCTGTATTGCCGCCGCAGCTGTTGCTGCGGGTCTGCTTAGCTATGTTCAGAATGGGTCACAGCTGGTGTCTGTAGCGTCTCCCGAAAGCTCCGAATACGAAGCGAGGCTTGCTGAGATCGACCGTGAGCAGGCGGAACTTGATGATAAGCTCGCAGCGGCCGAGAGCAAAGCCGGCAGCAGTCAGGAAAAGCTTGAGGCAGTCTCCGCCAAGCTTGAAAGCCTTAAAGCAGAGGAAAAGGAAATAGAAGAGTATTCTCGGAAGCTTATAGACGAAATGGTCGAAGCCGATGATAGTCTGCGGCAGGTGAGTCATCAGCTCGAAGCTCAGGAAAAGGCTATAACCGAGCAGGTCAAGGCTTATTCTGCGAGAATGAGAGCGCTTTATCTTGCGGGCAGTGAAAGCTATGCGAATATCATACTTACATCCGAGGATTTCTTTGATGTGCTTATGCGTGCAGAGCTCGTGAAAAGAGTAGCGGGCCATGATAAGGAAACTATAGATAAGCTGATAGATGAGCTCCACAAGATACAGGATACCAAGGCTGAGGTCGAGAAGAAGAGCGAAGAGCTTAAATCCAAGACGGCTGAGTATTCCGAAAAAAGAGAGAGGCTTGACAAGAGTATCGCCGAACAGAATCAGCTTACCGAAAAGTATCGCAATGAGCTTGAACAGCTCGGTGCGCTTTCGGACGAGCTTAATGAGCAGTCGCAGAAGCTTGCCGAGGAACGTGCCGAGGTATCAAGCAAGGCAGCTGCCACTACTACTACAACGACGACCACAACAGCAAGCACTACAACAACAACTAAAAAGACTACCAAAAAGGCCACGACAACTACTGCCGAGGAAACTGAGGCTGTGACTACTGCCGAAAGCACAACTGCTGCTATAACCGAGACCCGGACTGAAACGACCAAAGCGACTACCGCTGCAACAACGGGTACTACATCGTCCGCAGCAACAGTAACCACAGCTGAAGATAAGCCTTCTCAGACTCAGCTAAGTGACAGGGAGCAGAAAATAAAAACCGTTGTGGATTACGCTTTGAGCAATGTCGGAGGAACATATGTCTGGGGCGGCGCAAGCTACCGAGCGACCGACTGCTCGGGTCTTACGATGCTTGCATATGCGCAGATAGGCATAAACCTCCCGCACTGGACAGTTACACAGGCACAGGAGGGCGTAAGTGTCAGCTACAGCGAATTGCAGCCCGGAGATCTTGTGTTCTTCGGAGGCAGTACATATGCGTCTGTTTATCACGCTGCAATGTACATAGGAGACGGGAAGATCGTTCATGCCGAGAACTCGAACACGGGCATCGTTATATCTGATCTTGCAAGGTTTTCGATCTGGAACCCGATCAGTTTCTTAAAGAGGATCATTTAATTATTATTTATTATTATATCCGAACGCCCCTTTTCGGGGCGTTATTGTTTATTTGATAATTCCTTGTAAAAACCGTAATCGCTGTGTAAACGTCCGTAATGGAAAATGAAGATAATTGTTATCGTTTTTTTCTTGATTATTCTTGATGTGTGTGCTAAAATTTATCCATAGATAAGGATACGGATATGGATACCAATACCGATATCTTCGGTTATTAAAGGAGGCAAATATATGAATGCAAGAATCACAGCATCGGCAGCTGCGCTTATGGCAGCGATAATACTGACAGGTTGTTCCGAAAATGGCAGCGGCATCGCAGCAGACCCTATATCAGAAATTGATCCTGAGACTGTAATAAGCACATCTTTGAGTGACACAGCATCAGTGGGATCAAGCTTGGAGGAAAACGATAAGAGATCTGACGATCAGTCGTCCTCAACAGATGAATATGAAAAAATGAAAGCTACGATCAGTGACAGTTATGTTTTTGAATCATATGCCGAAAAGGTTGCCTTTTCTCAATTGATGAATGAAGGTCTGGCAAATGTAACAGGAAGCGGCAGTGCTTATGCAATAGTTTTTTCAAGCGGCGGTGCAGGAAAACTGTTCTATGATACCTATTATACTACTGATGGCGGCAGCACATGGGAGCAAGGCGAACCGTTAACGATCTATAACGGGACGATCAGCCGTTTTGCAACTGAGGACGGCAGGATCGTGATGATCGACCACGCATCAGCTATGTTTGAGGATGCGCCGATAGTAGAGATCATTGGTTCAAATGAGGATCATAAGCTGACTGTTGAAGAAAAGAAGGATTGGTTTGACAAGCTTGATTTTGACAAAGATCAGCCGTATAATGCCTACGCAAAGTATCTTGGCGGATACAAGCTCGAACTTACAATCAAGCAGCAATCTGATGCATCAGAGAGTGAGACAGAGCTGTTTCATGATGATATCACGCTCGATTCCGAAACGCTTATGCCGCTGATTTGATTGTGCGGGAGAAATAGAATAACATAATACTTTTTGATTGAATTATCGCATAAAGTTTCACTAAATTTTTATTTAGTGAAACTTTGCAACCACCTGTAT
>CAMOFU010000129.1 GCA_946613705.1 uncultured Clostridia bacterium | reverse complement strand
CCGAACTCCTCCTGGATAGCGTCTACGAGCTCAGCAAGCTCAAGAACGGAAAGGGTCTTGATATCTTCTACAAATTTCTGGATCTTCTCGGAAGCCATGATAATTACTCCTTTTCAATATTATTTTTTCGGGCACAGCCCGTGTTTTCATGCCGCTCTATGCGGCTGCCGACGCATCATGCAGCGCCGTTTTCCTTGTCCACAACAGCCTGCAGGGTAGCAGCGAGCTTCTGCATCGGGCCCTGGAGAGAGCCGACGAGCTGTGCGAGCAGAACTTCTCTCGAAGGGATCTTGGACAGCGCCTTAACGCCTGCCTCGTCATAGATCTCGCCCTCGACATAGCCTGCCTTGAGCAGGAATCTTTCGCCCTTGCAAGCCTCGGAGAACTTACCGAGTATTCTTGCGGGAGCGGTCTGGTCGTCATTGGATATCGCGATAGCGGTAGTACCCTCAAGAACGTTTGTGAGCCCCTCAAGACCCGCATTGTTCATAGCGAAGCGCAGCATCGTATTCTTCTCAACGAAGTAGTTGACACCCGCCTCTCTCAGCTCCTTACGCAGCTTGGTATCCTCCTCAACGGTGATGCCCCTGTAATCAACGAGCACGCCCGAAACGGAGTTCTTCAGCAGCTCGGTAAGAGCAGCGACCTTTTCCTGTTTTGCAAGCAGAACCTTTTCACTTGGCATTTCTGGATTCACCTCTTTGCGTTTTATTGCAGCGCATCAAAAAAGCCCCTTTGCCGCATAAAGACAAAAGGACACAGGTAAGCAAAATATCATCTTGCTATTCTTTCCTCGGTCGGACTTCCGCAGCTCATCGCCGCTGCCGACTGTCTTTAGATACGAATGCAAGAATTATTATAGCACATTCCCCCGCCGTTGTCAACAGTCAACTGCGGGGGATTTGTAAATTTTTTATTATCTATTATCTTTACCAATTTACCAAGCGGTGCGCCGACGGTCAGATCGAAAACAGCTCGTCGCTCTTCTTGCGGCGGCGCTTCCTGCGGTTCTCCTTGATCTGAGCAACGGGGTCGCCGAACATTTCCTTTGCCTTCTCGCGGTCGAGCGGCTTGGGCTCGGGAGCGGGTGCGGAGATGAGCGAGGTCATCTCCTGAAGCAGCGACTTCTGCTCGAACACCGCCACAGCGTCCTCACAGGTCTCCGCCTCGCCGTTCTGCATGATCTCGGCGATCTTATCTATACTGTCCATATAATCCATGGACATAAAATCTATCCTCTTCTCAAGGCCCCTGTAGTAGTCATCTCTCTGACGGATGAGCTGCTTGTCTCTCAGCTCAAGACCCTCGATCTGCTCCTTGATGCCGTTATTGATATCCCGCTGAGTCTCGATCGCTTCCGAAAGGCGGTATCTCTGAACGAACGCGCCGACAGCAGCGCCCGCAGCAGCCAGCACCACAAGAGTGATGAGCGCCGCGATCCAAGAGCCCGATGCAGCCCACACTATCAGCCCGACAACGAGCCCTGCGCCCGCGCCGAAGCCGGCCGCAACAGTGACCTTTTTCTTCAGATCGAATTCCTTTTCCACGTCATACTGATTGCGGATATATCCCTGCAAGTATTCTTTATTCTGCTGATTGACTGTAACAGCTTCCTCGAACTGGTAGTAACGCTGGATATAATCCTGTGCCTGTCTGACACGTTCAAGCTCAGTCATCTCTGCCATATTATCTACCCCTTACAATATAATGAAAACACCGTCCGTGCCGCTGCGGCACACGGGTATATGACTTATCATTTTCAGTATAACACAAAGCTCACTGTTTGTCAATCATTTTTGACGTATTTATTTCATTTATTTTACTATTTTTTCTCCCGTTCTTCCGTCATTGTATGAAATGCGTGCGCAGCGGTGCGGGGGACGGGTCAAAATTGTTTAATGCTCCAAAATGTCGCTTTTCCGCTTGCAAATTCCGATATATAGTATTATAATGGTATGGTACGAAACAGAAAGAAGCAAACAGAAAGAAGTGTATCAAATTGGACAAAATAGGTTTCTTCCGAGACCTTGCGGTGATATTTCTCAGCGCGAAGATCTTCGGGCTGGCGGCTAACAAGCTCAAAGCTCCGCAGGTAGTCGGCGAGATCGTGGCAGGACTGCTCATAGGCCCCTCCATGCTGGGCTTTGTGAAGCAGTCTGATTTTCTGTCTATGATGGCAGAGATCGGCGTTATCCTGCTGATGTTCAGCGCGGGCATAGAGACCAATATGCGTGACCTTTTGAAAACAGGCCCCAAGGCTCTGCTCATCGCCTGCATCGGCGTACTGGTGCCGCTGTGCGGAGGCACGGCGCTCTACGGCGCGTTTTACGGCTTCGGCAGCATCGGCAGCGAGCAGTTCCTGAGGGCGGTATTCATCGGCACGATCATGACTGCGACCTCGGTGGGCATAACAGTCCAGGCTCTGAAGGAGCTCGGGCGGCTCAAAGGGCACATCGGCACTCTGATAACGAGCGCCGCGATAATCGACGATGTCATCGGCATAATCGTGCTCACCTTCGTCATCGGCTTCAAGAACCCCGACTCACACCCGATCGACGTTATCATTCACACGCTGCTGTTCATCGGCTTCTCGCTTGTGATAGGCTTTGTATGCTACTACATCTTCAAGCTGATCGACAAGCGCTATCCGCATCAGCGCCGCGTACCGATACTCGGTCTGGCACTGTGTATGTTCCTGGCATATGCAGCCGAGGAATTCTTCGGCATCGCGGACATCACGGGCGCATATGTGGCGGGGCTTATCCTCTGCTCGCTGCACGACTCCAACTACATCGCCCGCAAGATCGACATAAACTCCTACATGATGTTCGGTCCCGTATTCTTTGCGAGCATCGGCATAAAGACGCAGTTTGACGGCTTCACGCCCGAGCTGCTGCTCTTCTCGGTATGCTTTGTGCTGGTGGCGCTGATCTCGAAGGTCATCGGCTGCGGCCTTACAGCCAGACTGATGAAATACAGCACCCGCGACAGTCTGAAAGTCGGTGTAGGCATGATGACCCGCGGCGAGGTGGCGCTGATAGTCTCGCAGAAGGGTCTGTCGGTCGGCATGATGGACGCGAAATACTTCACCTCGGTCATACTGCTGATAATCGTCTCGTCGATAGCCACGCCGATAATCCTGAAGCTGCTCTACCGCGGCGAGCCCGCAGATGCGGCGGAAGAAGCCGTACAAGCAAACGCATAAACGCATAAACAAAAAAGCCTTCCTCGGAAGGCTTTTTATTTATTGTTTTAACAGATCATCAATTTTAACGTAATATCTTTTTGGTTCCAGCATATCGGGAACGTTGCCCCTGATATCCTCCATCTGTATCAATACATTATCTCCGTATTGAAACATTCCCGCTATGTAATACTTTTCCTTGTTTTCGCCCCCCGCGAAAAACGCAGTCTCCTTGAGCTCTCCCGTTTCGGTGTTGAGGATATATACCGTATTATCCTCGGACACCGTTTTGTAAAACAGCTTTAAGCTTCCCACGTCGGACACCGCCTCAGCCGAATTGAATTCTTCACACCCGCTCTCCATCATCGGCTCGGTCCCGTTTTTACCTACCTTGCCGAGAAACCTTGATATGCTCCTGTTTGCGTAGTACAGTATCCCGTTTATGTCAAAGAAGTCCATAACAGGCTGCCTGCATTCGACCGACATTTCCTCTCCCGAGGCACTGCACACCGCAGAGATATCCTCGCTCGAGACAAGGCTCATGCTTTTATCATAGCTGTCCAGAAGCAGCTTTACATCGTCCTCTCCGTTCATTTCGACCCACAGAACGAAAAGCATATCATTGCCGCCGTATAACCCGCGGATCGATCCCCCCGCGATCGCATCGTTATCGAACTGATATTTCAGAAGGGTCTCGAAGGAATCGCTTTCGGCATCATACCTGTCTATCCTCGTGCCCGCATCGTCGCTTCTGACAGCCAGCAGATCCCCGTCAAGGTGCCCCAAGATATTGAAGTAGGGCGACGAAACAGGCTCACTCACCAAGGTGCGCATCGTACCGTTTTTCAGATCGCAGTCGATCAGGTTATATATCATTTTGGCGCCGTCATCGTTCCCGCGTGTATTTACCACAGTATAAAGGTGGTCGCCGATGAGCACCCTTGAATGCGACGATTCATTGAGAAAATTGCCGATCGTGCCGAGCTCTGTTATCTTTCCCGAATCAGAGTCGCGGAAGCGGCAGGTGAATATCTTCTGCGAACCGTCGGCAGAGCCCGATACGCTGCTGTAGAACAGCCCCTTATCCGTCAGGCTCATCACGCCGATATTCTCCGCGCTGAAAATGACCTCATCATTGCTGTCGTACAGTTCGTCAGGAGAGCCGCCCCCGTCATCAGCTAACGAAGCTGCCGCACCTTCACCGACGATCGGAGCCGCATCGGCAGCACCGCTCTTATCCTCATTTTCCGAACAGCCGCACAACGCAGCGGACAGCAGTACGGCAATAATAAAAGCAGAAGCTCTCATCATTCTTTTTCCCCGTATATCGTATATCGTATATCAGTTATACTTCATAAACTTCAATAAGTCGGCAAACATACCCACCAGCGAATAGCACACCACGACCACACCGATTATCCAGAGGATAACGCCGAGCACCGTGATGTGCCCGAGCAGCACGATCAGCAGTATCACGAATATCATCGCGCCGAGATATATGCCCACGTTGATGAGCAGGTTCCTTACCGTTGCGTCCTTGTCGTGCAGCGGGAAAATGTCGTCAAACTCAATGTCCCTTGCCTTATCGAGCAGTTCTCTGAAATTCATAAAGCACGCCTCCCTATAATTTGTTATTATCATTATACAACGGTTTATAATAAAAATAAATAGTTAATTTAAAATTTCGTCACATTGCATAAATCAAAGTACACCGCTTGGGCAAAATAACGATAAGCCGAGCCCCGAACGCAAAAAAGCCGACGGACTGACCCGTCGGCTTCTGTACACATAAGATCATGCGTTAAGGGACTTTGCGAGCTGCGACTTCTTTCTTGCAGCCTTGTTCTTGTGGATTATGCCCTTTGTGCAGGCCATATCCACCTTCTTGATAGCGGTCTTGACAGCCTCGGCCTTATCAGCTGTGTTGTTTGCAACAGCAGAATCAGCCTTCTTGAGAGCAGTCTTGAGATCGGACTTTATCATCTTGTTTCTCAGTGTCTTGGCCTCGATGACCTTGACTCTTTTCTTAGCGGACTTAATGTTCGGCATTACCGACACCTCCCTCAGTTTCTGAATAATTCCCACTTATTCGCATAAACTAACTGCACGACTGAGAGGAAATGCAGCCAGCCATTTAAACAAGCCTCATTGGATATTATAACACACGGATCGGCTGATTTCAAGAGGCAAGGCAAAAAAATTTGCAGATTTTTTCACTCGTTATTTGTGCAAATTGATACATCGGGCAAGGGAGAGGATAGAATGAGGACAGATCTTGCGCTTGAATCGCATCAGCGGGCAGAGGCATCGGGCAGGCTCGAGGGCATAGACAAGCGGGAGCGCAGATATGAGAGCGCGGGCTTTGAGGTCACGGAGATAGATGTGCAGACCGAGGCTGCGGCAAGGCTGCTCGGCAAGCCCTGCGGCAGATATATCACCGTCAGATGCAGCGAGGGGCGGCTCTCGGACAGGCTGTATGATGCTGCTGCCCGCGAGGACTGCCTTGTGCGGGAGCTTTCGCGGCTGACGGCTCTGCCGAAGCGGATACTGGTCGCGGGGCTCGGCAACACCGCGATCACGCCCGACAGTCTCGGGCCGAGGACTGCGGCGGGGATACTTGCGACAAGGCACCTCAAGCGCCTTGCCCGCGGGCTCGACACCTCGCAGCTCTCGGAGGTGACTGTGATCTCGGCGGGGGTCATGGCGCAGACGGGCATCGAATCCGCATCGGTGGTGAAGGCTCTGTGCGATGAGACAAGACCGCAGCTGGTGCTGGTGATCGACGCGCTCGCCTGTTCGCAGCTGGCACACCTCGGCAGCACGGTGCAGCTGTGCAGCAGCGGCATATCCCCCGGGAGCGGTGTCGAGAACGCCCGTGCCGAGCTCTCGGAGGCGACGCTCGGGGTGCCGACCTGCGCGATCGGGATACCCACCGTCACCGACTGCTCGGTCATCGCAGAGGCTGCAGGCGGAAGCATCGCGCCCGAATTTCAAGGCATGATCGTGACCCCGAAGGATATAGACGAGCTTATACTCCGCAGCAGCACCCTGCTCTCGTCCGCGATCAACCGCGCCCTCCACCCTGGGCTGACAAGAGAGGAGCTCGCGCTGATAATGTGAGTTTTTTCGCAGCTCTATATATTAAAAATGGTATAATTTCCGATGCTGTGCGCCATGTAAACTTTTTATGACATTGTTCCAAAATTGAAACGCAATCGTTTTCTGAAAACGTAACCAACCCCTATAAATCGCGGTTATAGGCAAATTCACCAAAAGCATGAAGAATTTATATTGCAAAATGCTGATTGACTATTATTTTGTAATTTGTTATTATTAATTATGAGATGAAATGACGATCTCGCGCACGCAGTTATTAACTGTGTAGGACGAAATGTCCGTGATTTAAGGAGGTATTTCAAATGAAAATGGCAAAAAGATTATCTGCTGCTACACTCGCAGTTCTGATGGCTGCATCCATCTCTGCCTGCGGAAGCTCTGACAGCAGCACAGGTGACGCAGCAGCTGCCAGCGAGGGCGGCAACGAGCCCGCAGTCACCACCAACCCCGGTAAGGAGCTGAACGAAGGCCAGAAGGAGCAGGTAAAGGACCTGACCGCTGACGACGCTCTGACAGGTGAGCTTGCAAACAAGACCATCAAGTGGCTCGCTCACTACGACATAAACCCCTCCGAGGGTGCTACCAAGGGTACAGAGCTCGAGCTGTTCGAGCAGAAGTACGATGGTAAGATAGAGTGGGTAAACGCTGACTGGAACAGCCGTTACACCAAGCTCGCTTCGCTCGTTATGTCAAACGAGTCGCCCGACTTCTTCCCTGCCGATGATATGGACACCTTCCCCAAGGGCGCTATCAAGGCAATGTTCCAGCCGATCGACGA